>NZ_CEXBBO010000011.1:0-130725 GCF_982611455.1 Stutzerimonas sp. | reverse complement strand
GAAGCAGCAGCCCTGCGGCCTGCATTCGCCGCGGGTCGCGCCTCCCACAGTGAGGTGATGAGCACCGACTGCTTTCGTGGGAGGCCCGCCTCGGGGCGAAGCGGGGTGGAGCCGATGTGAGGGGTAAGGTCTCGTGTGAGTTCGAAGTTTCAAGCCCGAAGCTGTCAGCCTGCAGCCTACCGGTGAATCAGCCCGCGACCAGTACCCGAATCGCCTCAAGGCGCAGTCCGGCTTTCTCCAACATGGCCAGACCTTCCTCGCGCTGCTTGCGCACGGCTTCGATCTCGCTGTCGCGCACGCTCGGGTTGACGGCTTGCAGCGCGGTCAGGCGCGCCAGTTCTTCTTCGAGGCTGGCTTTCAGCTTGCGCTGGGCTTCCGCGACGCGCTCGATGTGGCGCGGCGCGATCTTGGCTTCGGCATCGGCGATCTGTTTAGCGAGCACATCACGCTGGGCCTGGACGAACTTGTTCGCACTGGCGCGCGGAACGCTTTCCAACTGATCGGTGAGGGTTTCGAATGCGACCTTGGCGGCCAGATCGTTACCGTTGGAATCCAGCAAGCAGCGCAGCGCCAACGGTGGAAGAAAACGGTTGAGCTGCAACGCGCGCGGCGCCACTACTTCGCTGACGAACAGCAACTCCAGTAAGACGGTGCCCGGCTTGAGCGCCTTGTTCTTGATCAGCGCCACCGCGGTGTTGCCCATGGAGCCGGACAGCACCAGGTCCATGCCGCCCTGCACCATGGGGTGTTCCCAGGTGAGGAACTGCATGTCTTCGCGTGCCAATGCTTGCTCGCGGTCGTAGGTGATGGTCACCGCTTCGTCGTCGCCGAGCGGGAAGCTGGCGTCGAGCATCTTCTCGCTGGGGCGCAGGATCAACGCGTTCTCGGAATGGTCTTCGCTGTCGATGCCGAAGGCGTCGAACAGCTCTTCCATATAGATTGGCAGGGCGAACTGATCGTCCTGTTCTTCGATCGCCTCAACCAGCGCCTTGCCCTGTTCGCCGCCGCCGGAATTGAGTTCCAGCAGACGGTCGCGACCGCTGTGCAGCTCGGCTTCGAGGCGCTCGCGCTCGGCGTGGGCTTCCTCGATGAGTTTCTGGAATTCCTCGTCATCACCTTCTTCCAGCTGGCTCAACAGGCGTGGGCCGAACTGGTGCTGCAGAGCGTTGCCGGTGGGGCAGGTATTGAGGAACGCGTTCAACGCTTCGTGATACCACTTGAACAGACGCTCCTGCGGGCTGGTCTCCAGGTAGGGCACGTGCAGCTGGATGACGTGCGCTTGACCGATACGATCGAGGCGCCCGATGCGCTGCTCCAGCAGGTCGGGGTGGGCCGGCAGATCGAACAGCACCAAATGATGGGCAAACTGGAAGTTGCGGCCTTCACTGCCGATTTCCGAGCAGATCAGCACCTGCGCGCCGAACTCTTCGTCAGCGAAGTAGGCGGCGGCCCGGTCGCGCTCGAGGATGCTCATGCCTTCGTGGAACACGGTAGCCGGAATGCCAGAGCGCACGCGCAAGGCGTCTTCCAGATCCAAGGCGGTCTCGGCGTGAGCGCAGATGACCAGCACCTTGAATTTCTTCAGCATCTTCAGGGTGTCGATCAGCCATTCGACGCGCGGATCGAAAGTCCACCAGCGATTCTGTGCATCGGGCACTTCTTGAAGACTCTGGAAGCTGACTTCCGGATACAGCTCGGCGTGTTCGCCCAGCGGCAGTTCCAAATACTCGGCCGGGCAGGGCAGCGGATAAGGATGCAGCTGACGTTCCGGGAAACCGCGCACGGCGGCACGGGTGTTGCGGAACAGCAGGCGGCCGGTGCCGTGACGGTCGAGCAGCTCGCGAATCAGGCGGCTGCTGGCTTCGATGTCGCCATCGGTGGCGGCGGCGAGCAGGGCTTCGCCTTCGGCACCAAGGAAATCGTGAATGGTCTGGTGCGCCTCTTGCGACAGACGGCCCTCATCGAGCAGCTCCTGCACCGCCTGGGCGATCGGGCGGTAGCTGGCACTCTCGGCGCGGAAGGCTTCGAGGTCATGGAAGCGATTCGGGTCGAGCAGGCGCAGGCGGGCGAAATGGCTTTCCTGGCCCAGCTGTTCAGGAGTCGCGGTCAGCAGCAGCACGCCGGGAATAACTTCGGCCAACTGTTCGACCAGCTTGTATTCGGGGCTAGCGTTCTCGGGGTGCCAGACCAGGTGATGCGCTTCGTCGACCACCAGCAGATCCCAGCCGGCAGCGAAAGCCGCATCCTGGGCTCGCTCGTCGTCCTTCAGCCACTCCAGCGAAACCAGTGCGAGCTGGGCGTCTTCGAACGGGTTGCTGGCATCGCTTTCAATGAATCGTTCGTCGTCGAACAACGCGACCTGCAGGTTGAAGCGGCGGCGCATTTCTACCAGCCACTGATGTTGCAGGTTTTCCGGGACGAGGATCAGCACGCGCTTGGCGCGCCCGGAAAGCAGCTGGCGATGGATTACCAGGCCGGCTTCGATGGTCTTACCGAGACCCACTTCGTCCGCCAGCAATACACGAGGGGCCATACGATCGGCGACTTCGCGGGCGATGTGCAGCTGGTGCGCGATGGGTTGCGCACGAACGCCGCCCAGGCCCCACAGCGATGACGTCAGCTGTTTACTCTGGTTTTCCAGGGTGTGATAGCGCAGCCTGAACCAGTTCAGCGGGTCGATCTGGCCGGCGAACAGACGGTCGCTGGCGAGGCGGAACTGGATGAAGTTGGAAAGCTGCGTTTCCGGTAGCGTGCGGGCTTCGTTCTGCGCGGTCAGGCCATGGTAGACCAGCAATCCGTCGACATCGTCGACTTCGCGAACGGTCATCTTCCAGCCTTCGAAGTGCGTGACTTCATCGCCAGGGACGAAGCGCACGCGGGTCAGCGGAGCACTGCGCGCGGCATATTGGCGAGTTTCGCCGGTCGCCGGGTAGAGCACGGTGAGCATCCGTCCGTCGAGCATCAGGACGGTTCCCAGGCCGAGTTCGGCTTCGCTGTCGCTGATCCAGCGTTGCCCCGGTAGATACTGCTGCGCCATGCTGCCTCCCGCTGTGAAAAAAGCGCGCTATGGTAACGGAACACTGCCAAGAGAGCGACGACAGATGCTAACCCGCTTGCAGTGTAGCGCTGCTGCTAAACTCGGTATCAGTTCAGCCGATCAACTGGTGCAGGCCTTGATAGACGCGCCGATCGGGCCGCCTACCGGAGAGTGAAGATGCTGCCAGTTGTCCCACCAGGCACTGTTCAGGTCACAGCCCAGCAGGACGTGGTCAAGCCGCGCCCCGACATCGCGCCGGTCGCGCCAGTACAGCCGAGCGCCAACGAAAGCTCGGTAGACCTCGAGCGCCGCCATCCGCAGGAATCCGAACAGATGCTGCGCGACGAGCAGCGCCGCCGCCAGCGCCGTGGTTACAGCCCGCAGGAACTGGCCGAAGGCGAAACTGCCGAAGAAGATCAGGAGGCCCTCGAAGAACTGCCGCGCCAAGGGCTCTGGGTGGATGTTGAGGTTTGATACGCATCGTGCAGGCGCCGAGATGATCGACTTGCCGCAGGCCAAATTGGACTACCTGCCGCAGTGGGTCGGTGCAGAAGTCGCTGATCGCTGGCTGAACGATCTGATGAGGCAAACGCCCTGGTCGCAACCCCAAATAAAGCTCTACGGCCGTAGCTTCTCGGTGCCGCGGTTGGTCGCCTGGTATGGCGATGCCGATGTGGGCTACCGTTATTCAGGTCTGGTTCATGAACCGTTGTTATGGACGCCGCTACTGGCCGAGATCCGTGAACAGGCGCAGCAGCGGATCGGACAACGGTTGGACGGCGTGCTACTCAATCTTTATCGCGACGGACAAGACGCAATGGGCTGGCACAGCGATGATGAGCCGGAACTCGGCCCGGAACCGCTGGTGGTCTCGCTCAACCTGGGCGCGACGCGGCGCTTCGATTTTCGTCGCAAGGGTGCCAGCCGGATCGAATATTCGATTGAACTCGAACATGGATCGCTGCTGGTCATGAGCGGCCCGACGCAGCATTATTGGCAGCACCAGATCGCCAGGACGCGCAAGGTATCCGAACCGCGTCTCAACCTGACATTTCGCCAGATCATTCGCGAGCCAGCCTTATGAGCAATGAAGTGCAGCTGATCGATTTCAGTGCCGAACGTGAAAAGCGTATCCATGACATCAAGGAAAAGCGCCTTGCCGAGATGCGTCAGGCTTTCGAGCAGGCGCTGCCCCTGACCAAGCCGAAGAACAAAGGCAAGCGCAAACCTAAGAAGCGTTAGTAACGCTTCGCCGCGTTCAACTCCGCGCGCCACCAATCATGCTCAACGACGAGCTGCCCGTTCTGGCATGGTTTCGCGTTTCGGAAAGGTCTTTCGTTTTTATTCGACATCCTGGCTGTGGAGGTGTCTGCGCTTCGCTCACCAGGAGCGCCTGACGGCGCTCCGCGCTCAATCTCAGCCGAAGCTGATTGGCGGCAGCTCTTTCAGTTCAACGGTCTCTTCACGACGCGGCGCCAATACTTCCGCTTCGCCGTCTACCACCTGCTCCTCGTTCTGGTTGAAAACGCGGGTAGCGATGCGCACGCGATTCTTCGGTAATTTCTCGAGAATTTCCAAACGCACGGTGAGGGTGTCGCCAAGCTTCACCGGGCGAGTGAACTTCATTATCTGGCCCAGATAGATGGTGCCCGGCCCTGGCAACGTGCAGGCGACCGCCGCGCTGATCAGCGCGCCGCTGAACATGCCGTGAGCGATGCGCTCCTTGAACGGTGTGCCGGCGGCGAACTCTGCGTCGAGGTGGACCGGGTTGCGATCGCCCGACATGGCAGCGAACAGTTGGATGTCCCGCTCCTCGACGGTTTTTTCGAAGCTTGCAGTCTGACCGACTTCCAGCGCGGAGTAGGGCGTGTTGCTGATGGTAGTCATCAAGTTTCCTCGGGGTAGGCCGGATCGCTGTCGGGACGCTGTCCGACGGTACGATAAGAGAGTTGCGCGAGGCGCGGATGCGAGCGCTGCGGCTGCATTCTAGAGGCATGTCACGGTGTTGTCCCTGATGAAAAGTCACAGCATGACTTGCAAGTCCCACGAGGCGCGTCATGCGTTCGTACTGACGGTGGCGATGGGGGCGAACCGCGATATGGTCGGATGCCTTGTGGCGTCGGAACGCAGTGCCGGTTCCTAATGAAAGATTCACGACAGTGATTTACATCTCACGAGTCTGTTGCACCGTGCCGCCGAACTGCTAAGTTCGCCGCAGCCCACTCTCAGGTAACGAGGCCAATAACAATGCAACCTGACTTCTGGAACGACAAACGTCCCGCCGGTGTGCCCAACGACGTGGACATGGGGGGCTTTCGCTCGGTAGTGGAAGTATTCGAGCGCTCCTGCAAGACCCACGCGAATCGCCCGGCATTCAGCAATATGGGCGTGACGCTCACTTATGCTGATCTGGAACGCTACTCGGCGGCTTTTGCGGCCTGGCTGCAGAATCATACGGACCTGCAACCGGGCGATCGCATCGCGGTGCAAATGCCCAACCTCTTGCAGTATCCGATCGCCGTCTTCGGGGCCCTGCGTGCCGGTCTGATCGTGGTCAATACCAATCCGCTTTATACCGCCCGGGAAATGCGCCACCAGTTCAAGGATTCCGGCGCGCAGGCGCTGGTCTATCTGAATACCTTCGGCAAACTGGTGCAGGAAGTGTTGCCCGACACCAGCATCGAGGTGCTCATCGAAGCGCGCATCGGCGACATGCTGCCGTCGGTCAAGGGGCTTTTGGTCAACGCTGCAGTCAAGCATGTGAAGAAGATGGTACCGGCCTACAGCCTGCCGCAAGCGGTCTCGTTCAAGCATGTACTGCGCGACGGTGGTCACCACAGCCACAAGCCGGTTTCGCTGACACTGGACGATATCGCGGTGTTGCAATACACCGGCGGGACCACCGGCGTGGCCAAGGGCGCCATGCTCAGCCACGGTAACCTGGTCGGCAACATGCAGCAGGTCCACGCCAACATGCAGCAGCTTGACGAGCACGGGCACAGCATCGTCAAGGAAGGTCAGGAAATCATGATCGCGCCGCTGCCGCTGTATCACATCTATGCGTTCACGGTTAATTGCATGTGCATGATGGTGACCGGCAATCACAATGTGCTGATCACCAACCCCCGTGACATTGACGGCTTCGTCAAGGAACTCCAGCGTTGGCAGTTCACTGCCTTCCTCGGCCTGAACACCCTCTTCGTGGCGCTGATGGCGCATCGCGATTTCAACAAGATCGATTTTTCCAGACTGAAGACCACCAACTCAGGCGGTACCGCACTGGTTTCCGCAGTGGCCGACCGCTGGAAGGGCATCACCGGTTGCCCGGTGATCGAAGGGTATGGTCTGACCGAAACGTCTCCGGTGGCCTGTGCCAATCCGCACGGTGCCATGGCGCGCCCAGGCACTGTCGGTCTGCCGGTACCGGGCACGTTGCTCAAAATCATCGACGACGATGGCAACGAGTTGCCCCTCGGTGAACGTGGCGAGCTCTGCGTCAAGGGCCCGCAGGTCATGAAAGGTTATTGGCAGCGTCCAGACGCCACGGCCGAGGTGCTTGATGGCGAGGGCTGGCTGAAAACCGGTGATATTGCCGTGATCGACCCAGACGGTTTTGTGCGTATTGTCGATCGCAAGAAAGACCTGATCATCGTCTCCGGGTTTAACGTCTACCCCAACGAAATCGAAGACGTCGTCATGGCGCATCCCAAAGTCGCCGCCTGCGCCGCGATCGGCGTGTCCGACGACAAATCGGGAGAGGCCGTGAAGCTGTTCGTGGTACGCAGCGACGCCAGCCTGAGCGTTGAAGAACTGCAGGCGTACTGTCGGGAAAACTTCACCGGCTACAAGGTGCCACGGCATTTCGTCTTCCGTGACGCGCTGCCGATGACGCCGGTTGGCAAGATCCTGCGCAGGGAGCTGCGCGATTCGGTCTGACCACGATCTGCCGTAATTTCACATTACGCACCGAGTGACCGGTTTTCTCGTATCGGTCACTTTGTGCCTGTTTATCCCCTGGTTGATACTGTTCGGCCAGTTTCAAAACTGCTAACCTCCAACCGCTTTTTGGCCGGAATTGCGGTACAAAAATTAACAAAACACAACAAAACAGCTGCTAATTGCAGTAAAGCTGTCGCTTAGGAGTGGGGCTTCATGACCGATAACTTCTGGAAGGATAAATATCCTGTCGGGGTCGAGAACGAGATCAATCCCGAGGAGTACCAGAACATCCAGGCTGTGCTCAAACAGTCGTGCGAGCGTTTCGCGGACAAACCGGCCTTCAGCAATCTCGGCAAGACCCTGACCTACGGTGAGCTGTACACCTTATCCGGCGAATTCGCCGTCTACCTTCAGCAACACACCGATCTGCAGCCGGGCGACCGCATCGCGGTACAGCTTCCGAACCTGCTCCAGTACCCCGTCGTCGTATTTGGCGCCATGCGTGCTGGTCTGATCGTGGTCAACACCAACCCGCTGTACACCGCGCGAGAGATGGAACATCAGTTCAACGATTCTGGCGCCAAGGCGCTCGTCTGCCTGGCCAACATGGCCCATCTGGCCGAAGAAGTACTGCCGAAGACCGGCATCCGGCACGTCGTGGTCACCGAAGTAGGCGACATGCTGCCGACCGTCAAGCGCATGCTGGTCAATGCGGTGATCAAGCATGTGAAGAAGATGGTGCCGGCCTACAATTTGCCAAAGGCCATTAAATTCAACGATGCCATGGCGCTCGGCCGGGGCCAGACGGCTCGTGAGGCCAACCCGGCGGGTAATGATATTGCCGTGCTGCAATACACCGGTGGCACCACCGGCGTGGCCAAGGGCGCGATGCTGACCCACCGCAATATCGTCGCGAACATGCTGCAGTGTCGCGCGCTGATGGGGGCCGAGCTGGGTGACGGTTGTGAAACCATGGTCGCGCCGCTGCCGCTGTATCACATTTACGCGTTCACCTTTCACTGCATGACGATGATGCTGATCGGTGCTCACAACGTGCTGATCACCAATCCGCGCGACTTGCCGGCTTTCGTCAAGGATCTGAGCAAGCATCGTTTCACCGGCTTCG
The DNA here is from genome assembly GCF_982611455.1 of Stutzerimonas sp. Lineage (NCBI taxonomy): Bacteria > Pseudomonadati > Pseudomonadota > Gammaproteobacteria > Pseudomonadales > Pseudomonadaceae > Stutzerimonas > Stutzerimonas sp. The sequence goes on along the minus strand of NZ_CEXBBO010000011.1, from coordinate 122,623 downwards.
TCGGGCTCAACACGCTGTTCGTGGCGCTGTGCAACAACGACGATTTCCGCAAGCTGGACTTCTCGTCATTGAAAGCTACATTCTCCGGCGGCATGGCACTGCAACTGGCAGCAGCCGAGCGCTGGCAGCAAGTGACTGGCTGCTCCATCTGCGAAGGCTTCGGTATGACCGAAACCAGCCCGGTGGTATCGGTCAACCCGTTCGGCGGCATCCAGATCGGCACCATCGGTATCCCGATGCCATCAACGCAGTGCAAGGTCATCGATGACGAAGGCAACGAGTTGTCGATAGGCGCTACCGGCGAGCTGTGCGTAAAGGGCCCGCAGGTCATGAAAGGTTACTGGCAGCGCCAGGAAGCCACCGATGAGGTTCTCAGCGCTGACGGTTGGTTGAAGACCGGCGATATCGGCATCATCCAGGACGACGGTTATATGCGCATCGTCGACCGTAAGAAGGACATGATTCTGGTGTCCGGCTTCAACGTTTATCCCAACGAGTTGGAAGACGTGCTCGCAGCCCTTCCGGGCGTGTTGCAATGCGCGGCGATCGGTGTCCCTGACGAAAAATCCGGCGAAGCGATCAAGCTTTTTGTGGTAGTCAAACCGGGCGAAAGCCTGACGAAGGAACAGGTCATGCAGCACATGCATGACAATGTTACGGGCTACAAGCGGCCCAAGACCGTTGAATTCCGTGACAGCCTGCCGACCACCAATGTCGGCAAGATCCTTCGGCGCGAATTGCGCGACGAAGAGTTGAAGAAGCTCGGCAAAAAATAAGCTGCGGGCTTTCCCTGAGCCCCGCTTCGGCGGGGCTTTGTCGTCTATGGGCGGGACGATGCCAAGAGGGCCTGAAGTTGTGATTGGCTTGTGACCGAAGATGGGTCACTGATGCCCATGCATGCTGGAAGTCCAAGTAGCTATTGGGACTCACCGCACTTTGCAAATCTGCGACAATCCCGGTCTTCACGAAATCGCTTACGGCTGTCCATGACCGACGCAACGCCCGCTATCGACACCCTGCTGAAAAACCTCGACCAGGCGATGTACGCCGACCGCCATCGCTTGCGTCGCCAACTGCATGACCTGCGCAAGAAAGCCGGCGATGCGCCTATCGAAGATGATCGTCTCGGCCAGTGGCTGGCGCGCTTCCAGGCGTCAGCGGCCAAAGTCGAGGCGCGCCGGCAAAGCGTGCCGGCGATGCGCTATGACGATCAGCTGCCGATTGCCGCCAAGCGCGAAGAAATCAAGGAGGCGCTGCGCAAGCATCAGGTATTGGTGATCGCCGGTGAGACGGGCTCGGGCAAGACCACTCAGTTGCCGAAGATCTGCCTTGAAATCGGCCGCGGCGTGCATGGGCTGATCGGCCATACCCAGCCACGTCGGCTAGCGGCGCGCAGTGTCGCGACCCGCGTTGCGGAGGAAATTGGCACTCCGCTGGGTGAGCTGGTTGGCTATCAGGTGCGCTTCGAAGATCAGAGCAAGGAAAGCTCGCTGATCAAGCTGATGACAGACGGCATTTTGCTGGCCGAGACCCAGCACGACCGCTTCCTGGAAAAGTACGACACCATCATCGTCGACGAGGCGCACGAGCGCAGCCTCAACATCGACTTCTTGCTGGGCTACCTGAAAACCCTGCTGCCGCGCCGTCCGGATCTAAAGGTCATCATCACCTCGGCAACCATCGACCTGGAGCGTTTCTCCAAGCATTTCGATGGAGCACCCATTGTCGAGGTCTCGGGTCGTACCTATCCGGTGGAGACCTGGTACCGGCCGCTGTCGGCGGAAGTCGATGAAGACGGCAACCGCGTCGAGGACGACCTCACCGTTGATCAGGGCATCCTCGCCGCGCTGGATGAGATCGACGCCCATGAAAAGAGCATCGGCAAGCGCCCCGGCGATGTGCTGGTGTTTCTGCCCGGTGAGCGTGAAATTCGCGACGCCGCCGAGGTGCTGCGCAAGGCCAATCTGCGCTTTACCGAGGTGCTACCGCTGTATGCACGGTTGACGCCGGCTGAGCAGCAAAAGATTCTCCGTCCCGCTGCTGGCCGCAAGATCGTGCTGGCGACCAACGTTGCGGAAACCTCACTGACCGTGCCTGGCATCCGTTACGTGATCGATTCCGGCACTGCGCGAATCAGCCGCTACAGCTACCGCGCCAAGGTCCAGCGACTGCCGATCGAAGCCGTGTCTCAGGCCAGCGCCAATCAGCGCAAGGGCCGTTGCGGGCGGGTCGAGCCAGGCATCTGCATTCGCCTCTACAGCGAGGAAGATTTCCTCTCTCGGCCGGAATTCACCGATCCGGAAATCCTGCGCACCAACCTGGCCGCCGTTATTTTGCAAATGTTGCACCTGCGGCTTGGCCAGATCGAAGATTTTCCCTTTATCGAGCCGCCGGACGGCAAGGCCATCAGCGATGGCTTCAACCTGTTGCAGGAGCTTTCGGCGGTCAACCGCGAGAATCAGCTGACGCCGCTGGGCCGTCAGCTGGCGCGCCTGCCGATCGATCCGCGACTCGGCCGCATGCTGCTCGAAGCGGCGCAGCTGGGCAGTATGGCCGAGGTGCTGATCGTCGCCAGCGCGCTGTCGGTGCAAGACGTGCGCGAGCGTCCTGCCGATCGTCAGCAGCAGGCCGACCAGGCCCACGCGCAGTGGAAGGATCCGGATTCGGACTTTGCCGCATTGATCAACGTCTGGCGCGGCTTCGAGGAGCAGCGTCAGGCGCTGGGCTCCAATGCCTTGCGCACCTGGTGCCGCAAGAACTTCCTCAATTATCTGCGCCTGCGCGAGTGGCGGGATGCCCATCGTCAGCTGACGTTGATTGTGCGCGAACTGAATCTCGGTAAGCGCAAGGGCGCGGATGGTCCCGGCCAGCCAGCCTCTAACAAGGCCGACGTCCGTAGGGTGGAAGACGGCGAAGCCTCTTCCGCCGAGCGGCCCGCGCTCACCACCGACAAAAAGGTCAACGTCAAGCTCGCCCAGCAAGCCGAAGCCAGCGAGGCCGCGCAGCGCGCCAAGGGCTATGCGGCGGTGCACAAAGCGATCCTTTCCGGCCTGCTCAGTCAGGTCGGCCACAAGACCGAGGAGGGCGACTTTCTCGGCGCGCGGCAGCGGCGTTTCTGGGTGCATCCGTCGAGTGTCATCGGCCGCAAGAAACCCAACTGGATCATGGCCGCCGAACTGGTGGAAACCACCAAGCTGTTCGCGCGCATGGTGGCGAAGATCGAGCCAGACTGGATCGAGCCGCTGGCCAAGCACCTGACCAAGACCAACCATTTCGAGCCGCACTGGGAGAAGAAGCGCGGCCAGGTGGTGGCTTTCGAGCAGGTCACGCTGTACGGCATGATCGTCGTCGCGCGGCGCCCGGTGCATTTCGGTCCCATCGATCCGTCGGCGGCGCGCGAGCTGTTCATCCGCGAAGGCCTGGTGCGTGGCGAGATGCACAGCCGCGCCAAGGCGCTGACCGCCAATCGTGAGCTGCTGGAGCTGTTCGACGAGCTGGAAGCCAAGGCCCGCCGCCGCGACATCATTGCCGACGAAGACACCTTGTTCGCCTACTACGATGCGCGTCTGCCGCAGGACATCTACCAGACGGCCAGTTTCGAGAGTTGGTACAAGCGCGAGAGCGCGAAAGATCCGCAGCTGCTGATCATGCGCGACGAGGACGTGCTTGCCCGCGACGCCAGTGAGGTCACCAGTGCGCAATACCCGGATCAGTTGCGCATCGGCGAGCTGCAACTGCCGTTGGAATATCACTTCGAGCCTAACCATCCGCGTGATGGTGTGACCTTGCGCGTGCCGGCACCGTTGTTGCCGCAGCTGCGCAGTGAACGGCTCGATTGGTTGGTGCCCGGCCTCCTGGAAACCAAGGCCGTGGCGTTGGTGCGCAACCTGCCCAAGGCCATCCGCAAGAACTTCGTGCCGGTGCCGGATTTCGTCAAGGCTGCGCTTTCGAAGGTCAGCTTCGGAGACGGTTCGCTACCCGAGGCGCTGGGCCGCGAACTGCTGCGCATGACCGGCACCCGCGTGTCGGAAGACGCGTGGAGCGAGGCGGCGAACCAGCTCGACAGCCACCTGAAGATGAACATCGAAGTTGTCGATGGTCGCGGCAAGTATCTGGGCGAAGGCCGCGATCTGGCTGAACTCACCGCACGCTTCTCCGAGGCCAGCCAGGCAGCATTGGCACCACCGCAGCAAAAGGCTGAGCAGAAGCCAGTCGAGGCTAAGGCCTTCGCTCAGGTGGCAGAAAAGGCTCAGGCGAAGATGGCCGGATTGTCGATGACCGTCTATCCCGCACTGGTGGAAGAGAGTGGAGTCGTCAAGGAAGGTCGCTTCCCGACCCAGGCCGAAGCCGATTATCAGCACCGCCGCGCCTTGCAGCGGCTCTTGTTGCAGCAACTCAGCGAACCGGCGAAATATCTGCGCAACAAACTTCCGGGCCTCACCGACATGGCGCTGCTCTACCGCGACATGGGCAAAGTGGATGCGTTGGTCGAGGACATCCTGCTCGCCAGCCTCGACAGCTGTATTCTCGATGGTGAAGCTCAACTACCCCGCGATGGCGCTGCACTGGCCGCCCTTGCAGAAAGAAAGCGTGGCGATTGGGCGCCGCACGCCGAACGTCTTGCGCGGCAAGTGCTGGAGATTCTCAAGCTCTGGCATGGCCTGCAGAAGCGCTTCAAAGGCAAGATCGACCTGGCCCAAGCCGTGGCGCTCAACGACATCAAGGCGCAGCTCGGCAACCTCGTCTATCCAGGCTTCGTTCGTGAAACGCCGACCGAATGGCTCAAGGAATATCCACGCTATCTCAAGGCCATCGAGCAACGCTTTGAGAAGATCGGCGCGCAGTTGCAGCGTGACCGTGTCTGGTCCGGCGAACTGGCCGGGTACTGGGAGCAATATCAAACCCGGTCGAAAAAGCACCAGCAGGAAGGCAAACGCGACCCTGAGCTGACCCTCTACCGCTGGATGTTGGAGGAATACCGCGTCTCGCTCTGGGCGCAGCAACTCGGGACCAAGATGCCGACCTCGGACAAGCGGCTGAACAAGCAGTGGAGCCAGGTCGAGCCCTGACAGCAGAGCGTCCTCACGTCGATCTTTTGGAGTCCCGGGGTGCTTATGGAGGCCGGCCTGTCTGCGCACAGCGACTAGCGTCGGCAAGGAACCGCGGCTGGCTTCGTCATTGTGCTGGTCGGTGTAGCGGTCGTCCTCGGCTTCTCTGGCGATCCGCCACGCGCGTCCCTGCGGGGTTCCTCCTAATTCTGGGGGGGCTCTGAGTTTTTTGATTTTCGCAGGATCGCTACCAGCTCCTTTACGCAGCCAGGCAAGGCGTCGAGCTCACGTACCAGCATGCTGCGCTCCCGGATCGCCCAGGGTTCCTTCAGGTGCACCGTGACCAGTTCCATCGTGCGGCGATGACGCTCCGCGGCCGATTCGGGAATGATGCCTATGCCCACACCAGCCTCGATCATCCTGCAGATCGCCTCGTAGCTGGACACTTGAATACGTAACGGTAGCGTGCCGCCGAGCCGTTCAACCTGTGCGCTGACAAAGCTGAAAAGCGTGCTGCCTTCGTGAAGGCCGATATGTTGGTACGCGAGAGTCTGACTCAGCGTGACCTCGGATTCGTTGGCCAGCGGGTGGTTTTTGGGCAGCGCCAGCAGCAGCCGGTCCGTGCTGTAGTGCAGAACCTCTAGTCCGCGGGCCTCCACCGGGCCGGCAATGAACCCCAGATCCGCCGATCCATCGAGTACCCCACGGACGATATCTCGCGATAACCGCTCCTGAAGATCAACGGTAACGCCTGGGTGTTGGGTAAGAAACCCGACGAGCACTTCCGGAAGAAACTCCGTCACAGCCGTTGTGTTGGCAAAGATGCGTATGTGTCCGAAGGAGCCCGTCCCGTACTCGGCGAACTCAGCCTTGACGTAATCCACCTGACGCATGATCAGCCTGGCGTGCTGCAAGAGCTTCGTACCCGCCGGCGTCAACGTGACCCCGCGGGTATCGCGGTAGAGCAACCGTGTGCCGAGCTGATTTTCAAGCGCCTTTATCCTCGCACTGGTCGCGGCGGGCGACAGGTGGGCGCGACGCGCACCCTGCGTCAGGCTGGGTGATTCGGCTACGTGAATAAAGAGGCGCATATCGGCGATTTCGAAATGCATTTCGCTGTTTCTCCTGGCCAAGCGTTGATGGGATTTTGCTCCCCGTCGATGGCAGGCGCACATGAGCGCGTTCTGCGCGGCCGAACACCGGTCTCCGTAATTACAAATTCCCAGAATGCGATTGGGATTGCAAGGTACACCCAACAACAACGCGGTAGGCCAAGGCTTCCCTAGCCATTCCGCTATTCCCAAGCCTGACTTGAGCAAAAAGTTATGGACGTGAATGACAACGAAGAACTCAACGCCATCCGCGAAGGCGTGTGCGCCCTCTGCGCAGAATTTCACGCCGAATGCAGCGCCAATCTAGACCAGCCTGATCCTGCCGTGCGCGGCCGAGCAACTGCTTGAGCGCGCAGCTTCTGAGCGGGTCCGCCCGCAGTTGCGGGACGAAAACGCGGCCACGGTAATAGGGAAAGCCGCGCAGGTGTGACAACACGAATTCATTGATGTGAAGACGACTCGCTCCGGGACATCGTGTCCTTGTTCGATGCGAGTGAAGACACTGTGAGAGAGGTGAGGAATGAGCAATCCCCGCATGAAAATTATCGATTCGGATGTGCACCCGTGGGTGAACGGCGATATCGAAGGACTTAAGCCTTACATGAGCAAGAGCTGGCAAATGCGCTTTGAAGGCAAGCGCGCGATTCTGCCGGACCATCCTCTACGTCCGCCGTTGGCTGGTGCTACGTCGATTCGCCGAGACGCCACGCCGCCGAGCGGTGGTGCTGGCGGTTCCGATCCGTATTTCATGCGTGAGGACCACCTGGATCCGCACGGAATTGAGTATGCGATCCTTTCGTCGATCCAGGCGGGCAAGCTGGTCTCGCTGCCGAATACCGGCGAGGCCGTTACCTTGGCTCGTGCCTTTAACGATTATTTCCGAGACAAGTGGCTCGACGTCGATTCGCGCTATCGCCTGGCGATGTGCGTTGCTGTGCATGATCCGATCGAGGCGGCCAAGGAGATACGGCGTATCGGCGGCGAGGAGGGCATCGTCGCGGTATATATGCCGCTGATCAACGTGCTCATGGGGAATCGCCACTATTACCCCATTTACGAAGCTGCCGAAGAGCTCGGCCTGCCTATCCTGATTCACCCGACCGGCACCGAAGGGGCGTTTCAGACAAGCGTAGCTTTCGCTGGCGGGGTGCCGAGCACTTACATCGAGCGCCATTCCTGCTTCCCCCAGATCGCCATGGGCAACATCGCCAGCCTGCTGTTCGAGGGCGTGTTCGTGCGCTTCCCGAAACTCAAGTTCCTGGCGGCGGAATTCGGCTTCAGCTGGGTCCCGCACATGCTCTGGCGCGTCGACCAGAACTGGAGACAGTTCCGCTGTGAAGTGCCGTGGCTTGAATACGAGCCGAGCCGCTACGTACTTGATCACGTTCGTTTCACGAGTCAACCGCTTGAAGAGCCGGAGAAGGATGAGTACCTGATCCAGATTCTGGAAATGGTCCATGCCGAGCGCACCATTCTGTTCAGCACCGACTATCCGCATTGGGACACTGATTACCCTCAGACAACTTTCCAGCGCCTGCCTCAAGCAATGAAGCAGCGCATTTTCTACGACAACGCAGCCGAGCTGTTTGGATTGAACGCCGCGGTATAAGCCGGCTAAGGAGAAAACCCGTGGAGCACAACGTAGGTCGCCTGGACGATATACCAGATACCGACGCACTGATTGTCGACATTGAAGGAAGGCCAATCGGTGTGTTCAAGCGAGGCGATAAAGTTTACGCCGTCAAGAATCTCTGCCCCCACAAACGAGCGCCTCTAGCGAGGGGGACGGTCGAAGGCACGATGTTGCCCACGGCTTGCGCAGGCGAATTCAACTACGGAATGGAGAACCAGGTAGTTAGGTGCCCGTGGCATGGCTGGGAATTCGATCTGGAGACCGGGAAGTGCCTGTTTGGCGTGAGTGACAGCAAAATCAAAATCTATCCGGTTTCGGTCCGGGAGGGGCAGGTCTACGTTGACGTGTAACAGACCGAATGCTTCCGACGGCCGGCGCCACATGCCCATGGCGCATCAAACATGGCCGATCGTGCCGCCAGCAAGCGCGCCTGTCCCAGGTGGGTTTAACGTCAAATCTGCCTTTATATAAACATCGAGGTGAACGATGAACGAAGAGAAATTTTCCGAGAAGTTTAAAAAAGGGCTGCAAACTCGCCGCGATGTATTAGGCGACGCGTACGTCGATGCGGCGGTCAACAACGCGACTGATTACAACTGGCCGATGCAAGAGTTCGTTACAGAGTACTGCTGGGATGAAATCTGGAACCGCCCTGGGCTCAGCCGCAAGGATCGCTCGATGCTCAACCTGGGCATGATCTCCGCGCTTGGCAGGTCGCAAGAACTGAAGATGCACGTTCGCGGCGCCATCAACAACGGCTGGACTAAAGAAGAACTGCGCGAAGTTTTCCTGCAGGTCGCGGTGTACTGCGGTGTGCCGGCCGCCATCGACAGCTTCCGTACTGCGCAGGAAGTGTTCAACGAAATGGGCATCTGAACCCCTCTTCACTGAAAACATCACCGTTCATGCGACCGGCGCAGGCAGCGTGGGATGGACGATGCGCCGCTGCGCGCGCCGGGAGTGAAACCCTCCGGGGCGACCTAGCCATCGCGGGCTGCACGTGGGGCAGCCCGCGAGGGTTCGAATGAGCCTCGCGTGCAACTCGACCAGTCAAAACGGGCACGCGCAGCTGTCCTGGTTTGCATGGCGAACGTTTCGCTTTCTGTAATACAAGCTCAAGGGGTGCCATGAAAACAATATTAATTAACGGGCAATGGCTTGCCGCACATGACGAGCGCCTGATCGACGTCGACGAGCCGTCAACAGGCAAAGTCTTCACCCAGGTAAGCCGCGGCGGTGAGTGGGAAGTCAACGCGGCAGTCCAATCGGCGCGCCAGGCACTGAATTCAAATTGGGGGCGGTTCACCGCAGCAGAGCGGGGGAGACTGCTGGTCAAAATTGGCAACCGGATACTCCAACAAGCCAAGGAAATCGCGCAAATCGAATCACGCGACACCGGCAAGCCGCTGCATCTGGCGGAGCGAGACATTGTCGTGCTGGCACGTTACTTCGAATATTACGGCGCGGCGGCTGACAAGCATCATGGCGAAGTCATTCCGTACCTGAACGGTTATACCGTCAATGTCGTGCATGAGCCTCTTGGGGTCACCGGACACATCATTCCTTGGAATTACCCTTCCCAGATGTTCGGTCGCACGGCCTGCCCGGCGTTGGCCGCCGGCAACGCGATCGTGCTGAAACCGTCCGAAGAGGCGTGCCAGTCGGTGCTTTACATCGCGACGTTGATGATGGAAGAAGGCCTACCCGACGGTGCGCTCAATATCGTCACTGGATTTGGCCATGAGGCTGGCGCGGCCCTGACCGGACACCCGGACATCAACCTGGTCACCTTTACCGGCTCGCCTGGCGTAGGCGCACTCGTGCAGCAGGCGACCGCAGCCAACCATGTCCCCTGTGTGCTTGAACTGGGTGGCAAGTCCCCGCAAATCGTTTTCGCCGACGCCGACCTCGACAAGGCGGTGCCCGTTATTGTCAGCGCCCTCGCACAAAACACCGGGCAAACCTGTTCGGCAGGTACCCGTTTGCTAATTCAGCGCGAAATCTACGATGAGGTGGTGTCGCGTGTTGCTGCGCGGTTCGAGGGTATTCGCGTTGGCATGCCGGACTCCGGCGCCGATTGCGGCCCGATCATCACCCGTGCGCAGTTCGAGCGTGTGCAGGCTTTTATCCACCGCATCCGCGAATCCGGTTTGCCGCTGCTTGCAGCCGGCCAGCTCGACGGCGTCGAGCCGGGCGGATTCTTCGTTCCCCCAATGCTGTTCGGGCCTGTCCCTCGTGACCACGAGCTGGCTACTGCCGAAGTGTTCGGTCCGGTGCTTGCAGCAATGCCTTTCGAAGACGAGGCGGACGCCATCGAGCTTGCCAACGCGACGGAATACGGTCTGGTAGCCGCTGTATGGACCGAGAACGGTGCGCGTCAGCAGCGGATGGCGCGCTCGGTGGTCGCGGGCCAGGTCTATATCAATTGCTATGGCGCTGGCGGTGGGGTCGAGCTGCCCTTCGGCGGCCGAAAGAAAAGTGGCTACGGGCGCGAGAAAGGCTTTATCGCCCTGGATGAGTTCACCACCACCAAAACCATAGTGAATTGTTTCGAGTGATGCTCGGCCCGTGCGCCGATTTCACTCCACGCATGTGGTCTTGCTGATCTTTCCACTGCGTGCGCGGCCCGTACGCCCAGGCGTCATTTAGAGCCTTGGCGTCTTGCACACGTTGCGAAGTCGGGCCCCGCATTCGGTCAGCGCGAATGCGGGTGTCGGCAAAACTAGCTTCAAAACGACTTCACCGCGGAGCAACCTGTAGGAAAGAGCACTAGAGAATATCCGCCGCTCGGGAGGCGAGCATGAGCGGTCACGATGGTTCGCCAGCGTGGCGCCAATGGCGGATGACTTGGAGAGCAGCCAGTGAATCGCGGCTAGTCGTACTCCATAAAGCTGAGTCGAAACGGATCCCGAAGCATGACTAAGAGAATAATAATCGTCGGCACAGGACAATCAGGCGTTTCGCTGGCGTTCAAGCTGCGGATGCTGGGATGCCAGGATGAAATTACCCTCATCGGTGAAGAGCCTGACCTTCCGTATCACCGCCCGCCGTTGTCGAAGAAGTATGTGACCAACCTGGCGGATGCCGAAGGGCTTTTTCTAAAGCCCAAGCAACTGTATGAGAGTGAGCGTATCGAGCTGCGGCTGGGCTGCCGTATCACAATGCTAGATCGCACTGCGAAAAGCGTGACCTTGGATGATGGGTCGACGCTGCGCTATGACTGGCTTGCTCTGGCTACAGGTGCGAATGCACGGCGCCTGCCGTCTTCGATAGGCGGCGATGCTCGTAACGTCTACACCCTCAGAACGCTGGCCGACGCCAGGGCGCTGCGCGACGAGTTCGGCGAAGGACGCCGGCTGTTGGTGGTCGGTGGGGGCTACATCGGACTCGAAACCGCGGCGGTGGCGCGAAGCCTCGGCATGCACGTCACCCTGATTGAACAGGCCGACCGGATTCTCAAGCGTGTGGCCTCGGCCGAGACCGCGTCCTACTTCAATGCGTTGCATCTGCAAAACGGTGTGGTAATTCGAGAAGGCGTCGGCCTCGATGGTCTTGAACAGCACGAAGATCGGGCGGTGCGTGCGCGTCTCAGCGATGGTTCAGAAATGGACGTCGATGTGGTCGTCGCCGGTATCGGCGTGAACCCCGCCACGGAACTGGCAGAACGCGCCGGGCTGGTTGTAGTGAACGGCATCGTCGTCGATAGCTGCGGGCGTACCTCCGATCCGTCTATCTATGCTTCGGGCGACTGCGCTTCCTTCCCGTACCGGGGATTGCACATGCGGCTCGAATCTATCCAGAACGCAGTAGATATGGCTGATGTGGTGGCGCGCTCGATGTTGGGCGAAGAGCCCCACTACCTGCCGATTCCGTGGTTCTGGTCCGATCAGTACGCCACCAAACTGCAGATTGCCGGCCTGCACCTTGGCTATAACCGCGTCGCGGTGAGGGAGGCGCCCCGTTCAGGCCTTTCGGTCTGGTATTTCGATGACGACCGCTTCCTCGCAGTCGACGCGATTAACGATCCGAAAGCCTTTATGACCGCGAAGCGCTGGTTAACGGCTGGCTTCTACCCAAGTTTTGATGCTCTGGCGGACCCGTCGGTCGAGCTGAGCGCCATACCTGAGTTCGTCCCAACACGTACGAACACAACGCAGGAGATCTGATTTGCCTACGATCATTTTCATTGAGCCAGACGGTACCGAGAAGCAGGTGGGTGCCCGGATTGGCCAAACCGTGATGGAAGCTGCCGTGCAGAACGGCGTGAAAGGCATTGATGCCGATTGCGGAGGTTCCTGTTCATGCGCGACGTGCCATGGATATGTCGACGAGGCATGGCAAGAAAAACTTGAGCCAGCCGACTCGATGGAATTGGACATGCTCGACTTTGCATATCAACGGTCGGAAGGATCTCGTCTGACCTGCCAGCTCGTCGTGGGTGAAGGAATGGATGGGCTAATGATCAAACTTCCCGTATCTCAAGCCTGACGATGCGAAAAGAGTTTCGCCCGGCACGCGTGCATATGTCGGGCAGCGACCGGAGATAAATCAGCAATTTCGAATAGTTGAACAGTCGGTGTAAATAAAACAAATATAAAAAATAGAGGAATAGTAAATGCTCCGTAAAACTATAGCTTGCCTTGGTGTTGCATTGTCGTTGTCCACGGGTCTCTCATATGCAGAGTCCATGACGCTGAAGTTGGCGCACCAGTGGCCTCAAAATGAAAAAGACTATGTCGTTGCAGCGGGGGTGCAGTTCGCCGAGGAAGTTGAAAAACGCAGCGGCGGAGATATCAAAATACGCTTCTTTCCCGCTCAGTCCCTGGTCAAGGCGGCTGATACACATACGGCCTTGAAATCCGGGGCCATCGACCTGGCAATCTATCCGTATATATATTCCGCTGGGGCCATTCCTGAGATGAACCTTGTGTTGCTACCGGGTCTCTGGAAAAGCCACAACGAAGTCTTCGACTTCAAAAGTACCGAGGCCTGGAAAGAGTTGGAAAAAAAGGCCAATGACTACGGTTTCAAGACACTTGCTTGGATTCAGATTGCAGGGGGATTTGCCTCGACCGATGGCCCTATTCGTGTCCCGGCGGATCTGCAGAGCCAGAAAGTCCGTGCTGCGGGTAAGTACATGGAAGGCGCGCTCGTAAAAGCTGGCGCGAGCACATCGACAATGCCGTCCTCGGAAACTTATGGGGCCATGCAGAGCGGATTGCTCGATGGTTTGTTGACCTCCTCTAGTTCTCTGGGTGCGTATCGGGTGTACGAAGTATCCGAGCATTACGTGTCGCCTGAAGATTATTCGGTTTATTTCACGATCGAGCCGATCGCCATCAGCATGAAAACCTGGAAAGAACTCAGCCCGGAACAGCAGAAGATACTCGTCGAGGCGGGAAAGAGTGTTGAATCGAAAGCGCTCGAAGGTGCTATGGCAGAGGACAAGCGCGTCGCGCACGAGTTTGCTGCCAACGGCGTCGCTGTGGAAAAGCTGACCGAAGGCGACTGGGATAAATGGCACGATCTTTTTGCCACCCATGCTTTCGCAGCGTTTAAAGAAGGAGTTCCTGGCGGAGCGGCGCTTCTGGAAAAGGCAATTTCAGGACAGCACTGAAACGACCCGTCTACGGACCGGCACGGCTCGCCGCACCGGTCCGTTGAAGTTAGGAGCGAAAGAATGTCCAGCAAAGTTAGATGCTTCGATAGCCTCATTACGTTGAGCGGAATTATTGCCGGGATTGCTGCTTTTTTTATCGGTATCTCGGTTACTTACGATGTGGTTGCGCGCAGTATATTCGGTGCGACAACTACTTGGGTTACTGACGTAAATACTTATATTGTCGCCTTTATCACCTTCGTTGGTGCCGCGTACGCGCAGCGGGAAGGCGCGCATGTAGGGGTCGATATTGTAACGACCCGCCTGGCCCCGAAATTGCGCGGCCTGGCACTGTCAGTGTCGAATATTATCGTGGTGTTGGTGGTCGGGTTGCTCTTATGGCTCGGCTGCGAACAGTGGCTCGAAATGTGGGTTTCGGGCGAGAAATCTGCCGGTATGTTTACCGTGCCTCTCTGGATTCCCTTCAGTTCTCTTCCCATAGGAATGGTGCTGCTATTGGGTGTTCAGTTGCGTAGTACTTTTCGCTGCTTGCTCGCGCCGAGCCGACAGACCTAATCTTAATTTCATGAGATAACTACAATGCCCGTAGAAATTTGGATTGGCGCAGCAATGTTCGGTGCATTGTTGTTGCTTTTAGCGATCGGTATTCCGGTTGCGTTTTCTCTGTTAACGGTGGCCCTTGGTTCACTGTTCATATTAGAGGGCGGAATTTCTGCTTTTAGTCTGGTGGCCCCAACTCTGAATAGCAGTGTGATGGAGTTTGCGCTGACGGCCGTGCCCCTGTTTATTCTGATGGGCGCAATCATTTCTGCTTCGGGGATGGGCGGGCGCCTATATAACGCTCTGGCAATCTTGATGCACGGTGTGCCAGGTGCGCTATTGGTCGCGACGACGCTCGCCTCAACCATCATGGCAGCCGTGTCGGGCTCGAGCGTTGCTACCGCTGGTGCCATCGGAGGGCTGTCAATCAAGGAAATGCGGCGCCTGGGATATAGCGACGACGACTCCTGTGGCGCCGTTGCCGCCGGCGGGACTCTGGGCATTCTGATACCGCCGAGCATTCCGCTAATCATCTACGGAATCATTTCCGAGCAATCGATCAACAAGTTGTTCATCGCATGCATCGTGCCGGGCCTGATCATGGCCGCGTCCTTCATCGGCTATCAGGTGTGGCTCGACTGGCGCCGTGGGAATCTGAAAGTGGTCGACCCTACTGCCGATATTCGGAAGGTCACGCTGACAATGCGGTTGCGCGCCTTGTTGGATTTGTTACCGATGGTGTTGCTCATCTGGATCATCCTGGGCTCCATTTACCAGGGAATCGCCACGCCCACCGAGGCGGCGGCACTAGGAGCGATCACCAGCCTGTTGTTAGCCGGCCTGCTTTATCGCGAGATCGATGGCAAGACGCTGGTCAAGATTCTGCTCGAGTCGGCGCGCAGCAGTGCAATGGTGCTGATGATCGTCGCCGCCGCAATGCTGTTCGGCTATGTGATGACCACCACAGCCGTTGCGCCCATCCTCGCCAACGCCGTCGCCAGCATGGACGTGGCCCCGTGGATCGTCCTGGCCGCAATCATGATGTTCCTGCTGTTTCTCGGCTGCTTCATGGAGACGATTTCCATCATCGTAATCACCACGCCCATCCTGGTTCCGATCATCGATTCGTTCGGTTGGGACCTGATCTGGTTTGGCGTACTGCTGGTCATCAACATGGAAATGGCGCTGATCACGCCACCGGTGGGTTTGAACCTCTTCGTAGTTCAGGGCGTTGTTCGGGACGTTTCCATCGAGCGAATCATGGTTGGCGCTGCGCCTTACGTCGGGATCATGCTGCTGGTTTTGTGCCTGGTAGCGATGGTGCCAGGGGTCACGACGCTCTTGTTGAACTAGCGAACGGTCGTCTAATTGCCGGCTTGGGTGCGAGACCTTGGGTCGAGCGACTAACTCGGTGCGGGCTTTTTTGATCTGGGAGTTTTACTTTGAAAATCGCAGTAGTGGGTCTGGGGAACATGGGAGGGCGGGTCGCCAAGCGGCTCATGGAGCAGGGGCATGAGGTTGGTATTTATGACACGGATGCCGCGGCCGTCGCACGGTTCGTCGAGCTCGGCGCCACGGGCTATCAAAGCCTGAAGGCTCTCGGCGCGGAGCACCCGTTCGTCATTACCGTGCTCCCGAACGGCGATATCGTCAAAAAAGTTGTGTTTAGCGAGCACGGACTGGCGGCTGGCATGCGTGAGGGCAGCACGCTCATCGACATGACTAGTTCGGTTCCGGCGATCACCACTGAAGTTGGTCTGGCTTTGTCGAAGCAAGGTATTCATATGCTCGATGCCCCCGTCAGCGGCGGGGTTAAAAAGGCTGAAACTGGCCAGTTGACCATCATGGTGGGTGGTGATGCCGCTGTGCTGGCCGATGCCGATGCCATTCTCCGGGACGTGGGCGAGCACGTGATTCATGTTGGCGAGCTGGGGGCTGGCCATACCGTCAAGGCTCTGAACAACCTCATCACGGCAACCACGCTGGCCATCACTTCAGAAGCCATGGCGCTAGGCGTCAAGATGGGCGTCGATGCGCAAAAGATGCTCGACGTGATCAACGTCGGCAGCGGCAAGAGCGTGTCGAGCGAGATGAAATTCCCGCAACAGGTCATGTCGCGCAAGTTCGAGGTTGGCTTCACCGTCGGGCTGATGTGCAAGGACGTTGGTATTGCCGTGGATATGGCACATCAGGCTGGGGTACCGACATTCGTCTCCTCAGCAGCGTACGAATTATGGAAATTCGGTGTGGCTAAAGGCTGCGGTGCCATGGACCACACGGCCATCGCGTTGGTAGTCGAGGAAATGGCGGGTGTTGAAATCAAGGGTTGATTGGTGCGGGCCGGGGTGCGGCTGCGTACACAGCAGTGCCCTAGGCATAGGTGTGCCGCCCGACCTAAGAATCCCCTGCAGTCGCGCACCAGAAAGCCGATTGTTCAGGTCTGTGCGGCGCTCTGTTCACCGGTAAAAAAACAACGAACATCTTTATCAACGTGCGTTGGCGCGCTGCGTTTTGAGCCGCCTACACGAAGCGAAGTAGCTAAGGCCGAGTCATGTTTCAAAAGAATCCATGTGGTGCGCTGCTGGCTACCTTTACCAACAAAGCGAGTCTCAACAGATTGGTTTTCCTCTGCCTGCTGGCGGCGCTTATTAGCATCGCTGGGTTAGTCATGGTCATGGCTGGAATCGTCGCGAATGGGCACGAACCCGATGCGGCGCGCTACGCATTCATTGGCGGTGGCGCCGGGTTCGTCGCCACGGCGCTGGGCGCCACGTTTGCAATAACCCTGCGAAAGTTGAGCGACGAAATCCAGTCAAACATGCTCAGCTTCGCGTCCGGAATGATGCTGGCCGCTAGTTTTCTGTCTCTTATATTGCCGGGATTCGATGCGGCCAATTCGATTCTTGAGAACAAGTTCATGGCGGCAGGCACGGTAGTGCTCGGCTTGGCGTTGGGTGCCACGCTGATCAGTTGCTTGGACCGATTTCTCCCTCACGATCAAGTGTTCGCATTGTCTTACGGGGCGGGCGCTGGGCCAGCAGGTGCTAGCCGGGTATGGCTATTCGTCATGGCGATAGCGATTCACAACTTTCCTGAGGGCATGGCGGTAGGTGTGGGATTTGGTGGTGACCCGGAGCTCGGCGTGTCGCTCGCTACGGCGATCGCTATTCAGGATATTCCCGAGGGCCTGGCTGTCGCGATGGCACTCCGTGCTATTGGTCTTTCCATTCCTGTCTCCTGCCTGGTCGCTGCTGCCACCGGGGTGATGGAGCCCGTCGGGGCGATGGTTGGCCTTGCCGTTACGTCCGGTTTCGCGATTTCCTTTCCCCTTAGCCTGGGGTTCGCCGCTGGAGCCATGCTGTTCGTGGTGTGCAACAACATCATCCCGGAGACCTGTGGGCGCGGCGGCAAAGGCAGTCCCGGACTCTCCTTGATGTCCGGTCTGTGCGTGATGGTCTTTCTCGATGCCGCGTTAGGGTAAGTATCTGATGACGCCAAGTCTGAGTGTCGAGCCGGGCGCAGCCGGGTTGCTGGTGATTCGTAAGTATTTTGGCGCTAATCAGGAGCTGCTCGAAGTCGCGATCAGCCTGCATCCGGGTTCACGTTTCAGCTATTCGATCACTCAACATCTGCGCTTTCAGGGAGAGGCCTGATGGGCGGAGGCTTTCTCCCTCTGGTGGTGACGCTGGCGATCCAGGCGCTTGCCTCGATGGCCTCGTTCACCGTGCCGGTTCTGGCACCGGCCGCTGCCCGCGAGCTGGCCGGGCCGGTGGCGCTGGTTGGCGTCTATGTCGCGCTGATCTATCTCAGTGCGATGGTGACCAGTCTCCTCAGTGGAGGCTGGGTGGTCCGTTACGGCGCCATCCGCATCAGCCAGGTCTGCCTGCTGTTGTGCACGGCCGGCCTGCTTTGCGCAGCCAGCGGTACGCTGACAGGGATGGCCTTGAGTGCGTTGCTGATTGGCGCCGGCTACGGGCCGGTGACACCGGCCAGCTCGCATATCCTGGCGCGTACCACGCCGCCGCATCTGATGGGCTTCATGTTTTCGCTGAAGCAGACCGGTGTCCCACTGGGCGGCGTGCTTGCCGGCGTCCTGGTGCCGAGTCTGGTCACCGCTGTGAGCTGGCAGGGCGCCGCAATCGCGGTGGCGCTGGCCTGCGCCACGATGGTGCTGGTCGCGCAACCGTTCCGCGCCGCGCTGGACGACGACCGCCAACCGGGCCACGCCGGCCCGCGCGATCCGTTTCGTCCGTTGGTACGGGTATTTCAGCACCGGCCGATCCGTGACTTGGCCTTGTGCTCGTTCTGCTTCGGCGCCATGCAGCTGTGCCTGACCACTTATCTGGTCACCTATCTGACCCACGAATACGGCTTACCGCTGACCACCGCCGGGCTGGTGCTGGCCGTTACCCAGGGTGCCGGGATGGTTGGCCGATTGTTCTGGGGCTGGATCGCCGATCGCTGGCTGCCGCCTCGTCGACTGTTGCCCCTGCTGGCGTTGGCCATGGCCCTGGCGGCTGGCCTGACCGCTGCCTTCGATCCTGATTGGCCGTTGCTTGCGGTGATGCTGGTCAGCGCACTGTTCGGCGCTACGGCGATCGGCTGGAATGGCGTCTATCTCTCCGAAGTCGCCCGTCTGGCGCCGCCCGGCACAGCGGGCCTGTATACCGGCGGCACGCTGTTTTTCACCTATTTCGGTGTGGTCGCCGGCCCGCCATTGTTTGCCTTGATCGCCGAGGCGAGCGGTTCACTGGCCAGCGGCTATGCCACGTTTGGCGTGCTGCTGCTGGCCACCGGCCTGCTGCTCGGGCACTTCGCCCGGCGTCCGGCACCTGCTACCGGCTCGGTCTGAGCCACACTCATCCCACGGAGGAAACATGTCCGCACGGTCCTATCTTGATCTCGCGGGGCTCGAGGCCGCAGTGCTCGATGCGCGAGGCATGGGCTTTGGCGACAAGCTCTGCGCACACCCCCGTCAGGTCCGGCCGATCAATAAATCGACCGCGGCTGAGCCGCGCGACCAGCTCAAGCAGACGGCCGAGCGGTTGTTCGCCGAACGCGGCTTTCACCGTCTCAGCCTGCGCCAGCTGGCTGCCGAGGTTGGTTTGCATCCAGGCTCTCTGTACGCCCACTTCGACAGTAAAGACAGTCTGCTGCAGGAGCTCATCGAGGATGGTTACGACGCCCTGCTCGAGGGCGCTCGTGCCAGCCTGCATCAAGCGCCGCGCGATGGTGCGCTCGAAGCCCTGGTTCGCAATCACTTAGCATTCCGGCGCGCCCATCCGTGCTGGTTCTTCCTTGCGGCGATGGAGCGACGCCACCTGGCGGCGCCGCGACAGGCCGAGATCCTTTGCTGTGAGCGTGATTATGAGGGGCTGTTCGTGGGGGCTCTGAGCATCTATACAGATTCCGATGATCAGCGCACCCGCGCCGCGGTACGTCAGTTGCTACGCCTGCTCGATGCCGTGTTGCTACACGACGAAGCATCTGGCACTCCTCCGCAGCCCGAGGATTGGGCGAGCGATCTGGCCTGGCTGGCCGTGCAGCGGTTGGCGGACAGAGCGCTTGCTGCACCGGGACGGCTGATGGAGAGCGAGTAACTTCTTGAGGCTGTGCTGGCTTCAAGGCGGGCCAAAATACAGTTCTGCCTGCATCTACGGCGGCTCGGCGTGCACTCGCTGCGGTCACGCTTCGCCCAGCGCCGCACGCACAAACTCCAGTCGATCCTGACCAAAGAACAATTCACCATCGACAAAGAAGCTCGGCGCGCCGAATACGCCGCGTTGCACGGCTTCTTCGGTGTTTGCCTTGAGTGCGGCCTTGACCTGCTCGTCCTTGATCATTGCCTGGTATTGCTGCGCATCGAGCCCTGCCGCCTCCAGGGTTGCCGCCAGCATTGCATCGTCGCCAAGGTTGCGCTGTTCGGCCCAGAGCGCGCGAAACGTTGCCGTCAGGTAGCGCGGGAAATTGTCCGGCTGGCGCAGCTGATAGCCGATGGCGCCGCGCATCAAGCCCAATGTGTTGATGGGAAAGTGCGGATTGAAGGCGAATTGCACATCGTAGCGGCGCGCATGGCGCAAGAGGTCGGTCGCCATGTAGCGGCCCTTCGCCGGGACCGTCGCTGGCGAGGCATTGCCGGTGGCCTGAAACACACCGCCGAGCAGCATCGGGCGATAGTGCAATTGGGCCCCGGCGCGCTCGCATAACGCTGGCAACTGGGTCCAGCCGAGGTAGCTGGCCGGGCTGCCCAGGTCGAAGAAGAATTCCACGGTCTTGTTCATTGTTCATGTCTCCATGTGAGTGGCTTACCAGCGCTCGATCCAGGGGCGTAGGTCGAGTTCGAAGGTCCATGCGTCGCGTGGCTGGCTGTGCAGATGCCAGTAGTTGTCGGCGATGTGCTCGGGATTGAGGATGCCGTCCTGATTCTTCAGTGCGTAGCGCTCGGGGAAGCTGTCGCGGATGAAGTCGGTGTCGATCGCACCGTCGACCACCACGTGGGCGACGTGAATGTTCATCGGACCCAGCTCGCGCGCCATGCTCTGTGCCAACGCACGAATGCCGTGCTTGGCGCCTGCGAACGCGGCGAAACCGGCGGCGCCACGAAGTCCGGCCGTGGCGCCGGTAAAAAGGATGGTGCCGCGTCCGCGCGCGACCATGCGTTTGGCCACCGCCTGGCTGGTGAGAAAGCCGGCAAAGCAGGCCATTTCCCAAATTTTGAAATACTTGCGGGCGGTCTCTTCGAGAATGCTGCAGGGCACATTGGCGCCGATGTTGAAGACGAACGCCTCGATAGGGCCGATATCGCGCTCGATGGTCTCGATCAACTGGGTGACATCGTCTTCCTTGCGTGCATCGGAGGCGAAGCCGTGAGCGCGACCGCCTTCAGCGAGGATCTGATCGACCAGCGGTTGCAGCTTGTCGGCGCTGCGTCGGGTGACGCAGGCGATGTATCCCTCACGGGCAAAACGCCGCGCGATGGCACCACCGGTGGAATCCCCTGCGCCGATCACCAGGGCGACGCGATTGTTGTTATCCATGGGCTCGCTCTCGTGCTAAACGATCGTTAGGTAAACGAACGTTATGTTACGCTCGGCTCATCGTCAAGCGACACTCACGAGGTTGTGCTGCATGCGTTATTCCTCCAGCCACAAACAGGAAACCCGACAGCGTCTGGTCGAAAGCAGCGGCGCCATCGCCAAGCGCGGCGGCTTCGCTACCACCGGTGTCGATGGGCTGATGAAAGCCATCGGCCTGACCGGCGGCGCTTTCTACAGTCACTTCCCCTCCAAGAACGATCTGTTTACCGAGGTGGTGCGCCGTGAGCTGTCGCAAAGCCCCATCCTCACCCGCGAAGGCGGTTTGAACCGGCAAAAGCTCGAGCGCTGCCTGGATCGCTACCTCAGCCTGGCCCACCTGCATAACCCGGAGGCTGGCTGCGCGATTCCGGCGCTCGGCGCGGAAATTGCCCGTGCCGATGTGCAGGTACGCGAGGAGGCCGAACACTGGTTATGCGCGCTGCAACAAGCCTGGGCAATAGCGCTAGGGGATGACCAATTGGCCTGGGCGTTGATTGCGCAGTGCGTAGGCGCTTTGGTCGTGGCGCGCATGCTGGCCAGCGAAGACACCCAGCGCCAAGTGCTCGACGCGAGCCGCAGCGTGCTGCACACGGCGCTGGGGCAGCAGGCGGAACGGACAAGCTAGGACGGGCCTGGTCTATCCCTATTTCTGCCTGAAAAACGTGACTCAAATCAGGCTGTT
This sequence comes from Stutzerimonas sp., assembly GCF_982611455.1. NCBI lineage: Bacteria > Pseudomonadati > Pseudomonadota > Gammaproteobacteria > Pseudomonadales > Pseudomonadaceae > Stutzerimonas > Stutzerimonas sp. The sequence goes on along the minus strand of NZ_CEXBBO010000011.1, from coordinate 100,912 downwards.
AGGCCACACGGAATGGCCCCCTCGGATAATACGAACATCGATTGGTTGGTAACCCTTAATGGACTAGCTCTGGATGCCGATAGCGTTACTTCCCAGTCGGCAGGTGCCGTTGGGCTGATCCAGACAAATAGAGGGTTTCCCATGTTGATAAGACGCCTGAAGGTCGGCCCTCGCGCTGTGCTCGGCTTTTCCGCAGTGGCATTGCTCGTAATTATTCTTGGGCTATTCGCCCAGAGCCAGATGAAAAGCATCCGCGCCACTACGGTCGAGGTCATGGACAACACGCTGCCCAGCTTCGTGTCGTTAGGTTCGATCAGCGAAGCCATGCTACGTCTGCGGATCATCTCCTTCCGCATTCTGGTCGATCGCGAGGACGAGCAGCTTCGCAGCACCATCGCTCGGGGCGATGAGCTGGTCACGGAGCTCGACACGTTAGTAAAGGCCTATTCCAAGCTCATCGTCACCGATGCCGAGAGGTCGCAGTTCAATCTCTTCGAGCAGGCCCTGCAAGACTACATTGGCATCCACAAGCGGCTGGTCGAAGTCTCCGGCACTGGCGATGTCGAACGCGTGCGGTCACTGTTAGGCGGTGAATACACTGAGCTCTCTATCAAACTGGGCGCGCAGCTCAAGACGTTGGTGAAGATCAACAATTCCGATGCCCAGGCGTTCGCTGCGCTGTCCCAATCCCAGTACGAGCACTCCAACATCGGTGTGTTTGCGTCGATGGGCGTAGCCGTTGCGCTGACCATTCTGCTGGCGTACCTGTTCACGCGCAGCATCGTTGCGCCGCTGAGCGAGGCTGTGAAGGCGGCCGAGGCGGTTGCCCAAGGTGACCTCACTCATCCAATCCAGGTCAACGGTGACGATGAGCCGGCCCGCTTGCTCGGTGCGCTGCATGGCATGCAGCAAAGCCTTAAAGGCACCATCCAGCGCATCGTCGATTCGTCGATGCAGCTCGCCTCGGCCGCTGAAGAGCTCAACGCCGTTACCGAGAATTCAACCAAGGTGCTCTTGCAGCAGAATCAGGAAATCGAGCAGGCCGCGACGGCCGTGAACGAGATGACTGCGGCGGTGGACGAAGTGGCTGGAAATGCCACCGCGACGTCCGAGGCCTCGCGCGACGCCGACCGCACGGCGGGGCATGGGCGTCAGCAAGTCGATCAGACAATCACCTCTATCAATGACGTGGCAAACAGCGCCGGCGAAACCGTAGAGCAGGTTACTCAGTTGGCTGAGCGGGTGCGTGGCATCAGTTCGGTGCTCGACGTTATCCGCGCCATTGCCGATCAAACGAACCTGCTGGCGCTCAATGCCGCCATCGAAGCGGCGCGGGCCGGTGAAGCCGGTCGCGGATTCGCCGTAGTGGCCGATGAAGTTCGGGCGCTGGCGCACCGGACCCAGCAATCCACCCAAGAGATCGAACAGATGATCGTCGGCACCCAACAGGGCACCGACCAAGCCATGTCGTCCATGCAGATCAGCAACCGGCGTGCACAGGAAACCCTGACTATCGCGCGCTCCGCTGGCGAAGCGCTGCAGCAGATCACGGAAGCCTTCAGCCAGATCACCGAGCGCAACCTGGTTATCGCAAGTGCTTCGGAGGAACAAGCTCAGGTTGCCCGCGAAGTCGACCGCAACTTGGTGAACATCCGCGACTTGGCCATGCAGACTTCGGCCGGTGCCCACCAAACCAACACTGCGAGCCAAGAACTTGCACGATTGGCCGTTGACCTGAACGGGTTGGTCACACGCTTCAAATTGGCATAACGCCGTCTTGCTTGCCTAGGCAGTGACTCTGGTCTACAGCCGGCGTCAGCTCGGCTTGAAGAGGCTGTGTCGGAAAGCAGGGCGGCGGTGGTAAGCGCTGCAGTGGGGAGCCGCAATGATGACGCGACCGCCAGTGGTCGCGTTACGCACACTTGCCAAGCTCTACCTCACCATCTTTCCGCACCGTCAATCGCAAGTAATCTTCCGCCAAAAATAGCGCTCCTTCATAAATCCCTGCCGCTTCCATCCGGATCTCCTCGATCGACAGACCTCGATCTCGATCTTGACCCCGATCGCGCTGATACCGAGCGCTGAAGTGCGTGAGAATCAGGTTGGGAATGCCGACTTCCTGCGCGAAAGTCGCCACCTGCGCAGCGGTGCTGTGGCCGAAGTCGGCCTTGCCGGCTTCGGCGATTGCGTGAGTGTAGGTAGCTTCGTGAACCAGGAGCTGGGCGTCCAGGCAGGCGTCACGAAGCAGCTCGGGGCGGTCGTTGTCACCCCCGATGACGATGCGCCGCGGTGGGCGCGAGAACAGCAAATAGTCTTCGCTACGCAATGTGCGGCCTCCATGTTCGACATCGAAGCCGCGGACCAGCTGGCCCCAGAGCGGACCGCGTGGAATGCCGTCGCGGTCGAGCTTGTCGATGTCCAGGCGCGGGTCGGGACGGGCTTCGGTGAAGGTATAACCCCAGCTTGGCACCCGATGGGAGAGGGCGGTGGTCTCGACACGCACCTGCGGATTGCGCCATTCGCCGAGGGTTTCGGTGGCATGGAATTGCAGTTGATAGGGCAGCCAGCTTTGGCTCATCTCAAGCGTGGCGCGTACCCAGCCTTCGATAGCGGCCGGAGCGATAATGTCGAGTGGTTCCTGCCGGCGTGCCATGCCGGCGCTGGCAAGCAAGCCTGGTAACCCGAAGCAGTGGTCACCGTGTACGTGGGTGATGAAGATCGCCCGCAGCCCGTGCAGCGTCAGCGGCGTGCGCAGCAGCTGGTGCTGGGTGGCTTCGCCGCAATCGATCAGGTACCAACCTTTGCCGCTGTCTTCGAGCAGTGCCAGGCCGCTGACATTGCGAGCCTTGGTGGGCGTACCGGATGAGGTGCCGAGAAATAGCAGATCCACGTGCAAGCTCCATCGTGTTCGTTCGTCGGATGACTCCCAATTTAGATCGTCGCAGATAAGCATGCGTTCTTCATGCGTAGCGCAGATCAACTGGCTTATGCATTTTAGCTACTAAGAAAGCACCAACTTATATTAAGGATTGCTAACAGACCCCGTTATGCTGGCCGCTATCGACACGGCCCCGCTGGGCCCATTTTGGGATTAAACGATGGAATTCGGTGTTTTCGGTTTCGTAGTAGCCGGCCTGTTAGTTGGATTTATCGTTGGCATGACAGGCGTCGGCGGCGGCTCGTTGATGACGCCCATTCTGTTGTGGTTCGGTGTCAACCCGGCGGCGGCAGTGGGCACCGACCTGCTCTACGCGGCGATTACCAAAGCAGGTGGCGTCTGGGTCCATCAAAAAAACCGCAACATCGACTGGAGCATTACAGGTTGGCTCGCACTGGGTAGCGTGCCTGCGGCCGCACTTATGCTTTGGGTGCTGCAGGGCCTGAATGCCGATCAGGAAACGCTCAACGCGATCATCAAGCAATCCTTGGGCGTCGTACTGGTGCTCACTGCGCTGGCGGTACTGTTCAAGAAGCAATTGCTGGCATTCGCGTCCCGGCTGTCCGGCCCGACCCCGCGGTTGTCGCCGCGCGGCCTGAATGTACTGACCGTCGTGGTTGGGGTTGTGCTCGGCGCAGTGGTGACATTGACCTCGATCGGTGCCGGCGCATTGGGCACCGTGGCGTTGTTCTTCCTTTATCCGTTGCTGGCCACACGCCGCCTGGTGGGGACGGAGATTGCTCACGCCGTACCGCTGACGCTGGTCGCCGGTCTTGGGCACGCCAGCATGGGCAACATGGATTGGACGATTCTGGCCTATCTCCTGATGGGCTCGTTGCCGGGCATCTATCTGGGCAGCAACCTGTCCGGCCGGGTACCTGAAACCGTTTTACGCCCGTGCCTTGCGGTAATGCTGGCGGCCATCGGCTATAAGTTGATCTGACCGCATCCATCTCGAGGGCGCGACGCACCGCGCTATCCATTGTGGAGACAATCGCGGCTGGCGTTGCCAAACAAGCATGACCACCGCCACCTTTCGCTTCTATGCCAGGCTCAACGACTTTCTGCCCGCCGAGCGCCGCGGGCAGGCGTTCAGCTGTTCGTGCGCCCGTGCCGCGACCACCAAACACATGATCGAAGCCCTTGGCGTGCCGCATACCGAAGTGGCGCTGGTGCTGGTCAACGGCCAGCCAGCCGGGCTCCGCTGGCCAATCGAAGACGGTGATCGAATCGCCGTATACCCCAGGTTCGAGCACCTGGACATCAGCACCCTGGCGCCCGTGCAGCCACTGCCGAGCGGCCGACCGCGCTTCGTGGCCGATGCTCACTTGGGTGGTCTGGCGCGGCTGCTGCGCATGGCCGGGTTCGACACGCTCTACGACAATGGCTACGAAGACGCGGCGATGGCCGAGCTGGCGAACCGCGAAGGTCGTGTGCTGTTGACCCGCGATCGCGCATTGCTCATGCACCGAGTGGTGGCGCACGGCTGCTACGTGCATGCGCTCAAGCCGGCGATACAGCTGAGAGAGCTGTACGAGCGCCTGGACCTCGCAGCCCACGCGCGGCCCTTCAGCTTGTGCATGAACTGCAACTCTCCGCTGCGTGCTGTCGACAAGCAGACCGTGCTCGATCGCCTCCCTCCACGGGTGCAGGAGCGCCATGAGCGGTTTCTTAGCTGCGACTGCTGCGCTCGGATCTACTGGGAGGGCTCGCATTGGCAGGATATGCGCGCCTTGCTCGATTCCCTGAGTGCCAACGATTGACGGCGCATCCGCTGCTGCCAATCGCCATGGCAACCGCTTCGGCTATAGCATTTCCCTAAATTCACGGAGTCGCTCATGCGCCGCCAATCACCCTATCTGTTTTCCGCCATTGCCCTGCTGACCACTGGCGTCGCCTGCATGGCGATCGGCCTTGCCTCTGAGGCAAAGACCTTTCTCTGGATGGTGCCCGGCTTTCTCGCGCCGGGGCTGGTCCTGGCTCTGCTTGCCATGCGTCGACGGGTCCGCTGATTGGGTAATGCTCCGCCCGGCTGGACGGCTTGCTCACTTCAGGTCGAAGGTGGGCTGCGTTGCTAGATCGAATACGTAGCGATTAGGTCGTAGCGAAGAAGGGGCGTCCGGCGCAGCCATCGAGGCTCATGGCTGCACGCCGTATCCGTTGGCCAGCCACAACAGGCGCTGACCGTTGGCTCGAGTGGCTAGGGCTGTTCGCAGTTGACCATCCAGGACACCCCGAAGCGGTCGGTCAGCATGCCGAAACGCTCGGCCCAGAAGGTTTTCTCCAACGGCATCACGATCTGTCCACCTTCGGCCAGCCCTCCGAACACGCGTTCACCCTCGGCCACACTGGCAGGATGCAGCGAGATGGAGCAGCCCTTAATACCTTCGTATGGGCCCCCGGCGCACGCCGCATCGCCCGGCATGGTGTCAGACGCCATCAACTGGTAATCGCCCAGATTCAGGCATACGTGCATGATTCGCTCTCGATGCTCGGCGGGGAAATGCTCGACCTCCGGCGCCTGGGCGAAGGTCATCATTTCCAACGTGCCGCCCAGCACTTTCTGATAGAGCGTAAAGGCATCGCGTGCTTGGCCGTCGAAGGTGAGGTACGGGGTGATTTTCATGAGCTATCTCCTGTTTCGATTATTGGGCTATCTGGGCGCGCAGGCGTTCTTCCTGTTCACGCAGTTCGGGCGTGAACTCGGCGCCGAAGTCTTCGGCTTCGAACACTTGACGGATTTCGATTTCCGATTCGCCAACGGCTGATGCTGGGCAACGCTTCACCGAATCGATGGCGTCCTGCAGCGATGCGGTCTGGAACATCCAATACCCGGCGATAAGTTCGCGGGTTTCAGCGAACGGGCCGTCGACTACCGAGCACTGCCCGTCGCTGAAGCGTACGCGTGCGCCTCGGCTACTCGGATGCAAGCCTTCGCCGCCCAGCAGTACTCCCGCATTTGCCAATTCCTCGTTGTACTGGCCCATGGCTGCGAGAACCTCCTCACTGGGCATCACGCCCGCCTCGGTATCGCGGTTGGCCTTGATCATCACCATGAATCGCATCGTCTGACTCCTTTATCGGATGGGAGAAAACAGCCTAGACGGATCTGCAAGAATTTCCGCCGGCTCTGATCATTGGTCGAGCGAGCGAGACAAAAATCGACACGATCTCGAAATTTTCTTTGCCACCGCATAAAACGAAGCCCATGGGATGCCAACCCTCTGGCGCGCCATCAGGGCACTGATTGGAAATTCCGAAAATATTTTTTGCAGGGCCTGCATCCGATTCGGCTTCCCGCGGGTAGTACAGGTAGCGGCCAAATTTGCCGCCCAACTGATCACTATCGGAGATTTGAAATGGACGCGAAAAAGAGCCTCTGCCTGACCGGACTTTCCCTGGCGCTCGGCTGTTCGGCCAGTGCCTTCGCCAATATGGACGTACCCGACGCCGTCAAGGTCCCGGATGGCCACACCGTCAGCATGGAAACCCGCGGCGTCGGCAAGATCACCTACGAATGCCAAGCCAAAGCCGATATGCCCGAAAAAATGGAATGGGTGTTCGCTGGCCCCAAGGCTGCGCTCAATGACCGCAGCGGCAAGCAGGTCGGCAGCTACTACGGCCCGCCTGCCACCTGGGAAGCGGCGGATGGTTCGATGGTGACCGGTACCCAGGTTGCGGTGGCGCCGGCTGGCGACGGCAACATCCCGTATCAGTTGGTCAAGGCCAACCCTGCCGAAGGCAACGGCGCGATGAAGGGCGTCAGCTATATTCAGCGCGTAGCGACCAAGGGCGGCGTAGCGCCGGCGGCAACGTGCGAGGCTGCCAACAAGGGCGAGCGTCAGGTCGTGGATTATCAGGCCGACTACCTGTTCTGGACCAGTAAGTGAGCCCAGGATAGCGGGCAGGTCGCTCGATATGAGCGTCAAACACCTCTATGCTCCACAGACGCCCCGGCCTGCGCGCCGGGGCAATTACAATCAGCCAGTGGCGGATCAATTGTCAGCGTCTCCATCCCCGTTCGACTACGAAGCAGCCTTACGCGCCTGCGCTCGCGGCGAGCGCTCGGCATTACAGAAACTGTATGAACAGGAAAGCCCGCGCCTGCTCGGCGTGGTTCAGCGCATCGTGCGAGACGCCGCGCTGGCAGAGGACATCGTGCATGACGCTTTTATCCGCATCTGGAACAAAGCGGCGACGTATGACCAGACGCGCGGCTCGGCCCGTGGCTGGGTCTTCAGCGTGACCCGTCACCTCGCCCTCAATGCCGTACGCAACGATGCCCGGCAGATGCAGATGGATCCAGACGAGGACGGCGAAACCAGCCACGCCGTCATCGACGGCTGGCAGGAACAGACTGACACCTTCGATTGGCGAGTCAATCCCGGCCGTATCGAAGCCTGTCTCGAGCAACTGGAACCGGTGCGCCGCAACTGCGTGTTTCATGCCTACGTCGATGGCTATTCCCATCAGGAGATCGCCCAGCGCCTAGGCGCGCCGCTGGGCACGGTAAAAGCCTGGATCCGCCGCAGCCTGACCGCCCTTCGCGAGTGCATCGGATGAGCCCCAACCACGAAAGCCAGCAAGACCTGCACGAACTGGCTGGGGAATATGTGCTGGGCACTCTACCGGCGCAGCAGCGCATGGATGTCGAACGGCGTTTGCCGAATGAGCCCGATCTGCAAGCGGCCGTGGACTATTGGGACGCACGTCTGCTGCACCTGACCGACCTGGCTGAGCCACAGACTCCATCGCCGCGCCTGTGGGAACGCATTCAGCGCTCGCTCGACGAATCGACCGTGCGGCAAATGTCACCGGCACCGCAGGCTCGCAAACAGGGTGTGTGGGATAACCTGCTGCTCTGGCGCGGCTTCGCAGCCGCCAGCATGGCCGCCACGCTGGTGCTTGGGACGCTCCTGCTTATCCGAACCCCACCGAGCCCATCACCTACCTGGCTGGTGGTCCTGGCTACTCCGCAAGATCTGGCCCCGGGTTGGGTGGTACAGGCCAGCAGCACGTCCCGCGAGATCGAACTCATTCCTCTCGGCGTCACCGAATTACCGCCGGACAAGGCCCTGCAATTGTGGACCAAGGCGGAAGGCTGGCAGGCGCCGGTATCACTTGGTCTGGTAGAGCCTGGCGAGCCGATCAAGATACGGCTGGATAACCTGCCACCGCTTCAGCCCAACCAATTGTTCGAACTTACGCTCGAACAACCGACCGGCTCACCCACCGGCAAACCAACCGGGCCGATCCAGTTCATCGGGCGAGCGGCGAAGGTCATTTAAGGTGCTGAGCGCGTGCTGTTGCTCTGGCTCCTCTGCCACCGAGGAGGGCTGGGGTGACGGGGCTTTTGCTCTAGCCTCTCATTCCAAGAAAAGACTGGAGGGAATGCGCTCTGCTTTGGCTCCTTCTTCTACCGAGAGAGGGCTGGGAAGGGGGCTTTTGTCTAGCCTCTCTAATCCCAGGAAAAGACTAGAGGGACGCGCTCTGCTCTGGCGCCCTCTCCCTCCGGGAGAGGGCTGGGGTGAGGGTTGCTGTTAATAAATCTGAGCGCCCCGTAAAGATCGGCACTATTTCGCCTCAACCGCGCGGCGGGATATTCAGACCTTTAACCACAGCAGGCCTCGCGACAAAGGCATTCAGAACGCGCTGCACGTTGCTGAAGCGCTCGAACTCCACCAGCTCGCCGGCTTCGTAGAAGCCCACCAGATTGCGCACCCACGGAAAGGTCGCGATATCGGCAATGCTGTAGCGGCCGCCCATGATCCACTCGCGGCCTTCCAGGCGCTTGTCGAGCACGCCCAGCAGCCGTTGGGATTCGGCGACATAACGGTCGCGCGGACGCTTGTCCTCGTACTCCTTGCCGGCGAATTTGTGGAAGAAGCCGAGCTGGCCGAACATTGGCCCGATGCCGCCCATCTGGAACATCAGCCATTGGATCGTCTCGTAGCGGGCCGCCGTGTCCTCGGGCATGAGCTGGCCTGTCTTGTCCGCCAGATACAGCAGAATCGCCCCGGATTCGAACAGCGCCAACGGCTTACCATCCGGCCCGTTCGGGTCGAGGATCGCCGGGATCTTGTTGTTCGGGCTCAGGGAAAGGAATTCCTGCGACAGCTGATCGTTGGTCTCGAAGCTGACCAGGTGCGCCTCGTAGGGCAGGCCGGTCTCCTCCAACATGATCGACGCCTTCACCCCGTTGGGCGTGGGCAGCGAGTAGAGCTGCAGGCGTTCCGGGTAACTGGCAGGCCATTTCTGGGTGATGGGGAAGGCGGATAGATCGGACATACGGGCATGCTCTCCATACGATAGGGAATTGAGGATAGCTCACCCTTTGGCGCAGTTGATCGAATGGGAACGAGGGCCGTGATCCTCCGCTGCTTTCTATGCAAGGCAAGGCGCCGCATTCAGGCCGCTTCGACGGCTCCGAGCGTCACGGATAAGCTGCACTATGCTCAACGCAGCGCGCCTGTCGCGTTCCAGAACCATCACACGAGGCGTTCGACCATGGTGCTGATCCTCATTCTGCTGTTGCTGATTGCCTTCATCGTGTATTCCACGGTGCGCTGGAAGTTGCATCCCTTCCTGGCCCTGCTGGCAGCGGCAATTCTCGCCGGCTTCGCCTATCAGGTGCCGACAGCGGAAATCCTCAAAACGGTCGCGACCGGCTTCGGTGGCATCCTCGGCTACATCGGTATCGTCATCGCCTTGGGCACCATCATCGGCGTCATCCTCGAACGCTCCGGCGCGGCGATCACCATGGCCGAAAGCGTGATCCGGCTGCTGGGCGAGCGTTTTCCCACGCTGACGCTGTCGATCATCGGTTACCTGGTGTCGATTCCGGTGTTCTGCGATTCCGGTTACGTCATCCTCAACTCGCTGAAAAATGCCTTGGCGGCGCGGATGAAGGTTTCGGTCGTCGCCATGAGCGTCGCGCTGGCCACCGGCCTGTATGCCACCCATACCTTCGTGCCGCCCACGCCGGGTCCGATTGCAGCCGCAGGCAACTTGGGGTTGGAAGACTCGCTGGGACTGGTGATTGCTGTCGGCCTGCTGGTCTCGGCAGTAGCCGCGCTGGCCGGGCTGTTCTGGGCCAACCGCTTCCTTAAGCAAGATGATCGCGACCTGCTGGACGAAGCCCCCAGCGAGTTGCTCGCCGAAGACGTGGACTTCGACAGCCTGCGCGCCCGCTACGGCACCTTGCCCAGCGCCTGGCAGGCCTTTGCGCCTATCTTCATTCCCATCGCGTTGATTTGTATCGGCTCGATCGTCGCGTTGCCGGGCAGGCCGCTGGGCGAAGGTGTCGTGTTCTCCGTGCTGAGTTTCCTCGGCCAGCCGGTCGCCGCTTTGCTGATTGGATTGGGCTTCGCCTGTACGCTGCTCAAGGGCGAGAACAAACGTCAGCAGTTTCATGATCAGGTGGCCGCGGGCATCGTCTCGGCGGCGCCCATTCTGTTGATCACCGGTGCCGGCGGTGCCTTCGGCGCGATGCTGAAGATCACACCGCTGGGCGATTACTTGGGCCAAAGCCTGTCGGCGCTGGGGATCGGCCTGTTCATGCCCTTCATCGTCTCCGCCGCGCTGAAGACCGCACAGGGTTCTACCACCGTCGCGCTGGTCACCACCTCAGCGATGGTCGCGCCACTGCTCGGTAGCCTGGGGCTGGACAGCGAAATGGGCCGGGTGCTGACCGTAATGGCAATCGGCGCGGGCGGTATGACGGTGTCCCATGCCAACGACAGCTTCTTCTGGGTGGTCTCGCAATTCAGCCGCATGAAGGTGTCGACCGCGTACCGCGCGCAGACCATGGCGACATTGATCCAGGGTGTGGTGGGTATGGCGATGGTTTGGCTGCTGGGGTTGGTGCTGCTCTGATGCATTTCTGATCGGTCAGGACTAACCACACCGGAGGCAGACAGCAACTCCGGTGTGGCGCGTATCGACTAAGGGTTCTGGCCGGACAATGTCTGGATCATCGCTACCGTCAGGTAAAGCCTTGGCGCGATGCTCGACAGCTCCATGTATTCGTCTTCGGAATGCAGTCCGGCGCCGACCACGCCCATGGTTTCCAGCACGGCAGGCTTGTCGCTGTCCGGCACGTAGGCATAGCCGGCATCGGTGCCGAAACGCATGGCGATGGGCTCTATATTCTTCCCGATTTCTCCGTAGAGCTCATTCGCAGTCTCGGCCAGTTGCGCCGAGCCTGCGTTCTTCGCCAGCGGTGGCCGGCCTTTATCGATGCGCAATTCCACCGTGGTGTCGTCGATCAGCTTGTCTTTGATGATGCGCTGGGCATCGGCCAGGACGCGGTCGTACTCACTCAGATCGGAATAACGCATGTCGGCCTCGGCAGCGGCGCTGTCAGGGATGATGTTGCGCTTCTCGCCGCCCTTGATCATCGTCCAGTTCACCGTGGTGCCCTTGTCCGGATCGCCCAGATCCCCGAGCTGTACCAGTTGATGCGCGAGCTCCATGACGGCGTTGCGGCCTTCTTCAGGCGCCGATCCGGCGTGTGAGGATTTGCCCTTCACTTCAAGCATCACGGCGTTGATGCCGTTGGTTGCGGTGGTCACGGCGTCCTTGTCTGGCGGCTCGTAAGAAAAGACGTAATCATGCTTGCGGGCGAGCTCGGCGATGATCTTCTTCGAGCCCGACGAGCCCATTTCCTCATCTGGATTGAACAGCACGGTGATGGTGCCGTAGTCATCGAAGTTCTGATCCTTCAGCAGCTTCAACGAGTGCAGGATCATCGCGACACCGCCTTTGGCATCCGCGACGCCTGGTCCATACGCGCGTTGTTCATCCATGCGGAAAGGGCGTTCGGCGGCGGTGCCTTCGGCGAATACCGTGTCGTAATGGACCATTAATAGGAAATTCTTCGTGCCCGAGCCTTTCAGCGTACCGACGATGTTGTCGCCAGCCGAGGGTGTTGCGGGTGTGGCCGTCACCTCCGCACCCAGCGCTTCGAGACGCTTGACCAACATCTGGCTGACCGTGGTCAGGCCTTTTTCCTGGCCCGTGCCGGTATCGATGGCGACCAGGTTCTTCACCGTTTCCAGATAAGGTTTTCGTTCGGCTTCGGCCTGCTTGAGCAACTCGTCGGGCTTGAGATCGGCGGCGAGGCTGGTCAGGGAGAAGAAGCAAAGCGCAACAGCAGCAGCGAGCGGGGCGGGACGGACGTGCATCGGAAATACCTCAGGTCGCGTGGGGTGGTGAGGTTGAGAGGGTTTCCCGGTCTGCTTCGTTCCTACGTTCCTGCGTCCTGCGGATCAAGGCGCGCCTACTGCTCTTCTGCTCCCTCTCCCTCTCCCTCTGGGAGAGGGTTGGGGTGAGGGTGCTTTTCTGACAGTTGGCCCCTGCGTCGCTGGACCGTATATGGTTCATAGCTGATTCCCTGACCGAGCTTTCCTTGAGTTTTACCACCGCTTACAACACCGAAAACATCTGTAGGGTGGGCTTCAGCCCACCACAGGTAGCTTCGCTGGTGGGCTGAAGCCCACCCTACAGCTGCACCTCGCCGAGCCCTATCTAGCCCGCCGCACCTAACCCGCCGCCAGCTGCGTCAGCGCATGCAGCACCAGCCCGACCAGCCCGCCAACCAGGGTGCCGTTGATGCGGATGTACTGCAGGTCCTTGCCGACGCTCTGTTCCATTTGCTCGACCAGTTCGCGGCTTTCCCAGTTCTCCACGCGCTGGGCGATGTATTTGCCGATCTGCCCGCGATAGCGCTCAAGCATCGCCGGTGCGGCAGTCATCAACCGTTCGTTGATCCAGTTGCGCATGGACATATCGGCAGCGAGCGAGTCGCCCAAGCCTCGGGTCAGTTTGACGATGCGTTGGCCGATGCGTGAGTCGGGGCTGTCCAGGTCCGCTTGTAACCAAGCGGTCAATTCCTGCCAAAGCGTCTGGATGTACTCCGTGGTGGCCGGATGTTCGAGCAGTTGGGCGACGAGCCGCTCGATTTCCAGTCGATAGGTCGGGTCATGCTTGAGACGCTCGACATACTCGGCGACGTGTTCGTCGAAACGCTCGCGCAGCGGATGATCCGGATCGCTGGCGACCTCGGCGATCACCGCCGAAACGCCATCGACGAACTTGTTCGCCGACCAGCCGCCCACTGCTTTGCCGAGCCCCAGATAACGCAAGGTACGAACCTCGGCGGTGATGGCCTCGGCGACCAGCGCGCGGGTGTCGTCGTCCTGAAGCAGGGCGTCGAGCTTGATCAGTGCCTCGTCGAGCATGGCCTGGTGCTTGCCCTGACGAGTGAGCATTTCCAATACCTGGCCGCATACCGGCGCGAGGTCGAACTTGCGTATTCGGTTGATCAGCTTGGCCTGGACGAATGTCTGCACGCGCTCGTCATGCAGGGATTCAACGCCGAAACGCGCCATGCCGGTGAGTTGTCGGCCGACCGCTTCGGCATTGGCCGGATGGCGCAGCCAATTGGCCAGACGCCCGCCGAGATCCAGCGCTTCCAGCTTGGCCAGTACCAACGGCGTGGACAGAAAATGGGTGGTGATGAAGGTCGACAAGTTCCGACCGATACGCGCTTTGCTACGCGGAATGATCGCCGTGTGCGGAATGGGCAGGCCGAGCGGGTGGCGGAACAGGGCGGTGACGGCGAACCAGTCGGCAATGGCGCCGACCATGGCCGCTTCGGCGAAGGAGGCGAGATAGCCCCAGGCCGGATGTCGGGGTTCCAACGCGGTGGCGATGATGTAGAGCAGGGCGGCAAGCAGTAGCAGAAGGCCGGCGACCCACTTCATGCGCGAAACCGGGGACTGCCAGTGGCGTTGCAGAGGGCTCATGCGATTCCTCTTGTACGGCGAATGGGTGAAGCGCAGGCGGTCTCGGTGAGACGCCAACGGATCTGCTTATACAACACAGACCCGATTTGGCGGGAGCGGGTTCGGCTTGCCGATTTTATGCGTATTGCCCGGTGGCGATAACGAGCGCCTATTCGTCCTCACCCTCGTCTTCTTCGCGCAGCAGCACGTAAGTGCCGTCATCCAGGCGCTCGCAAACGTAGAACATGGCGATGGTGCCATCCTGCTCGGTCACGGCGGCGTAATCATCCGCCTCGACGGTGAAGTATCCCTTGGAGTCGGAGTTGGCTTCGCTGGCGAACACGGCGGTGAAAAAGGCTTCCGGTGGCATGCCGTCGAAATAGTCGGTGCGTTCCTTGGCATCCCATTCCGCTGGCGGCTCGAAGGTGCCAGTAATAATAATGCGAGCGTCGCCCATGTCCAGCTCTTCGCCTTCCGGATCTGTCTCGTGAGCGCGGTAGATGGTGCAATTCAAGGCATCCGGGTGGGCCAGGATGCTGTCGCGCGAGGGTTGGGTGTTGGCAGGCATGGGGCAGCTCCGGTCGCAGGTGGGATTGCCGGCAGTGTGGTGGAGTCCTCGAGCCGCTGCAATCGCAAGTTAGACGGCGCGGTGCTTCTTTTCCCGGTGCGCAACGATCAGACCGCCGGCAAGACGCGCGAGCGAACCCCTTCCGGTGGGCGCCGCTCCAATTCGATAGAGCACGTTCCGCCACTACGTTGAGAGATAGCCATGAATCAGAACCCGCACGATCAACCCAACCAGGACAAGCCCGCCGAGGATCTGCCGGATATCACCATGACCGAGTCTGGCGAGAAGGAGCCCGGCGAAGACCCGGATTTCGATGAAGAGGAACCGGAGGTGCAGCCGGATGACCCGGATATTCAAGGCGAGGACGGCTCCGGCAAACCGAGCTGAGCCTATGCGGCTAGTGGGGCTCGCCGTACCGACTGGCCATGTCGCCCACGCGCGCGCGCCCGCGAATATTGGAGTAATGCATGGATAAATTTAAGGTAAACCCGACCCCGATGGGCTGGGAGCTGGTCGATCAGCAGTCGCAAGAAACCGTTGTTCGGACGATCACCAAAGAGGAAATGTTTCTGGAGCTGAACGCCGTCATGAAAGGAAAAACCGCATCGGTTGAGGTTTACGGTCGAGATGGTTCACTGGAGGAAGAGCGGCCGTATCCGGGAAGCAGCCATCTGGCCTCATAAAGGTCAGACCGCCAATGAGCCCGACGGAACGATGCAGTGGCTACAGCTCACCAAGTAAAAGCGGGTAGCCGAACCTTATCCGGTACCGCCCGTTTTTTGCCACTCAACGTGAGGAAAAAAACATGATGCCGCCCAGCCAGAAAACGTTAGTTGCTACCGCTTTCGGGGCTTTCATAGCCTTGTCAGGTCTTGCCACCGATGCCTTCGCTCAAACCTCGCAGGCGAAGTCCCAATCCCAAAGCAACGCTGTGCAGCGTGCCGATGAAGATATGGCCACTGTGCTGAAGAAGCTTGAGGAGCTGGGCGCCAAGCCGATTGGGACGCAGTCCGTAGAGCAGACTCGCCAGCAGCCGACACCGGCTGATGCCGTGAAGGCTGTGCTCAAAGATCAGGGCAAGGATCCGAAAGAGCTTATGGAAAAAATGAAGGTCAAAACGCAAGACATGACCTATCAACCGGGCGGTGGCTCCCAGCCGATCCGCATCTTCACCCCCGAAGGAGAGGCGCCCGAAGGCGGCTGGCCGGTCGTCGTTTACTACCACGGCGGCGGCTGGGTGATTGCTGATATAGAAACTTACGCGGCTTCCGCCATGGGCCTGGCCAGCATGGCAGAAGCCATCGTGGCGAGCGTCGAATACCGTCATGCTCCGGAAAACAAGTTTCCCGCCGCGCATGAAGATGCCTTTGCGGCGTACCAGTGGGTTCTGGCTAACGCGCAGAAATTCGACGGTAACAGCAAACGCGTTGCGGTAGCCGGCGAGTCCGCGGGCGGCAACCTGGCGATCAATACGGCAATCATGGCGCGGGACAAGAGCGTACAGATGCCAGAGCACATGCTGCTGGTTTATCCGGTTGCAGGAACCGACCTGACCACGGCCTCCTACCAGGAGAACGCCGAAGCTAAGCCCCTGAGCCTCGAGGCCATGAAATGGTTCGTTGAGAAGACCATCTCCAAGCCGGCGGACAAGCAAGACCCCCGTTTGGATGTCGTAGGCCAGGCGGACCTGAAAAACCTGCCGGATGCCACCGTGATTACCGCGGAAATCGACCCGTTGCGCTCTGAGGGCAAAGCCTTGGCCGAGAAGCTTAAGGCGGCGGGTTCGGATGTCACCTACGAGAACTACGATGGCGTAACCCATGAATTCTTCGGCATGGCCGCTGTGGTGGATGATGCCAAAAGCGCGCAGAAGCTCGCGGCCGATGAACTGCAAGATGCCTTGGAAGCTGATTGACGTCGCGACACAAGCAAAAGCGATCCCTGTGCTCAGGCTCGGCCGTATCGTTCGGTTGGGCCTGAACGCACATTGGAATGCGCCCGCTTTTAGGACAACAGCCATGCGAAAAGGCTGACTTGGGGCTTACAGTGCGTCGTTACGGTCGGCCACGCATGAACCCAGGCTGGACCGACTCATCGATAGCCTCACGGAGATTTCCATGCGTTTGACCCTTGCGTTGTTGCCTCTGCTGGCGCTGGCTGGCTGTTCGTCCTGGCAGGCTGACCCGGAGGACATCAAGCCGGTGCCGGAAGAGCGCTTGCGCGGCTATCAGACGCCGATAAAAAACGGCGGTGAGCTGGTTGTGACGCGCGACTTCGGCCTGCGCGGCGGCGGTTGCTACGTGGCGGTGATGGTCGATCGCAAGATCGCCGCACGCATTCATGTTGGCGAGCAGGTGCGGTTGCAGGTACCGGCGGGGATGCGCATCGTCAGCATCGAATCCGATCCCGAAGACGACACCCTGTGCGGCATGGGTAACCTGCTACGTGAGAAGGCCGCGCGGGTGGAAACTGGCGAGACACTGTACTTCCGCATCAGCGTCGACAACCGCGTCGCTTTCGATATCCAGCAGGTCGATGCCAAGTAACCGACGGCAACCCCCACGCAGCGACAGCGGTGACCGCAAGGGTTGCCGCGTTTCATCGGAATAATCGCGAAACATCCTCGCCGAACCTATCTGTGGTTTCTGTGCTCCCATTGGTCAGAACCGTTGTGCTTGAGCGTCTGGTGCCCAGCCGGAGGGTCGTGTCTGGCTGTGATCACGACATGCAACGGCGATCCCAATGACCTCGCGGCCACGCTGCCGCTACAAGGAGTCGATGCGTGAAGAAAACCATGTCTTCGTTGATGTTTGCCGCTGGCCTCGCGCTGGTCCCTTCGCTGCACGCCGAGCAGCGGCCGGTGTACGGACCGCAGCTGGAAGGCTTCAGTTATCCGCATCCGATCGAGCGCTACGCGTTCTCGTCGCAGGAGAAGGCGCTGTCCATGGCCTATATGGATGTCGAGCCAGAGGGAAAGGCCAATGGCCGAACCGTTGTGCTGTTACACGGCAAGAATTTCTGCGCCGCAACCTGGCAAGAAACCATCGCGGTACTTTCCCAGAATGGTTACCGGGTCATTGCACCGGACCAGATCGGCTTTTGCAGTTCCAGCAAGCCGCAGGGCTATCAGTTCAGCTTCTCTCAGTTGGCGCATAACACCGAGGCGCTGCTGCAATCACTGGACGTGGATCGGGTCACCGTCATTGGCCACTCCATGGGCGGCATGCTGGCGGCGCGCTTTGCCTTGAATTACCCCCGAATGGTTGAGCAACTGGTGCTGGTCAATCCCATCGGTTTGGAGGATTGGCAGGCTGAAGGCGTGCCTTATGCGCCTATCGACCAGATGTACCAGAGCGAGCTGAAAACCGACTTCGACAAGATCAAGGCCTATCAGCAGAAGTTCTACTACAACGGTCAGTGGAAGCCTGAATACGACCGCTGGGTGAACATGCTGGCCGGCATGTATGCCGGTGAGGGTAAGGAGATCGTCGCCTGGAACCAGGCGCAGACGTCGGAAATGCTCTTCACCCAGCCGGTGATTCACGAGTTCGAGAAGATCAGCATGCCGACCTTGTTGTTGATCGGCGGCAAGGACCGGACCGCGCCTGGTGCCAACCGCGCACCCGACGAAGTGGCGCAACGCCTTGGCAACTATCCGGAACTGGGCCGGCAGGCCGCCGCACTAATCCCCGAGGCCACACTGGTGCCATTCCCCGAGCTTGGCCATTCGCCGCAGGTCGAGGCGCCGCAGGCCTTTCATAAGGCGTTGCTGCGAGGGCTCAAGGCGCGCTGAGCAGTGGCTGCGCCGGCAGTAGCGATGCCGCTGGCGCCAGCTGCAATCAATCGGCTAGAGCGGCCAGACCCAGAGAATGACCGGCACCGCCACCAGCACCACGAGAATCGACAGCGGCAGCCCCAAACGCCAATAGTCACCGAAGTGGTAACCGCCCGGCGCCATCACCAGCGTGTTCGACTGATGCCCGATGGGCGTGAGAAATGCGCACGACGAGCCGATCGCAACGGCCATCAGCAGTGGATCGGCGGAGGCATTCATGCCTTGCGCGAGGCTGATCGCGACTGGCGCAGCGAGCACGGCGGCGGCCGCGTTGTTGACGACGTTGGTCAACAGCATCACGCCTGCCATGAGTATCGCGATGGTGGCAGCCGGCGGTGCGGCCTGGCCTACCTCAAGCAGGGCATCGGCGATCAGTCGCGAACCGCCAGTGCTTTCCAGCGCCTCGCCGATCGGTAGCATGGCGGCGATAAGGACGATGATCGACATATCGATGCTTTTATAAATATCCCCGGTGGGCACCAGCCCGGTCAGGATCATCGCCATCGCGGCGCCGACCAGAGCGATCGCTGCCGGCACAATACCCAGTGCGATCAACCCCAGCGCGACGGCGAAGATGCTGATAGCCAACAGTGCTTGGCGCGGCGCGGTGATGCGCAGACCGCGCGATGCCAGGGGCAGGCAACCGAGCTCACTGAGCGTTGCTTGCAGCTGATCCTCACGCGCCTGTAGCAGCAGGATATCGCCAGCCGCGAAGCGGATCTTGCCCAACCGTTGTTGCAGCCGCTGGCCTTGGCGCGCCACAGCGAGGACGTTCACCCCGTGACGCTCGCGCAGGGCCAGGCCAGTCGCAGTGGTGCCCACCAATGACGACCCGGCGGTAACGATGGCCTCGGCCAGAGCACGCTCGCCGTGACGGTCCTTCCTGGATTTACTGGCGTCCGGCTCTTTACCTGATTCATCGTCCGCAGCGTTCTCCGCCTGTTCGCTCTGTTCGCTCTGTTCGGCCTCCGCCTTGCTGTCGGCTTCGGCGGCCAGCGCCAGATGAGTCACGTCGAGAAAGGCCTTGAGACTGTCGGAATCGGCCTCGACCAGCAAGATGTCGTCTTCGTGCAGCACTTCGTAGGTCGAAGGCATGCGCTTGTGCTGACCGGCACGGACCAGCGCAATGACCATCACATCGGCTTCCTCGCCGCCCGCGACGATCAGGTCGTGCAGGGTACGGTCCGCATATTTGTTACCCGCAGGGACTTGCAACTCGGTCAGGTAAGCACTGATTTCGAACAGTTCCTGGTCGCCGCTCGGGTTCTCACGGCGTGGCGTCAGGCGCCAAAGCAGGGCGATGAGCAGCACGCCGCTGATGGAGATCGCCAGGCCCACCGGGAGAAAGTCGAACATGCCGAACGGCACCTCGCCGACCTGGCGCCGATAGCCAGCGATGATGATGTTGGGCGGTGTGCCGATGAGCGTCAGGGTCCCGCCGAGCAACGAGCCGAACGCCAGCGGCATCAGTAAAAACGAAGGTGAACGGCCGCTCTGCCGAGACATCCACACCGCCACAGGCATGAACAGCGCCAGCGCGCCGACGTTGTTCATGAAGCCCGAACACAGCGCGACGATACCGGTGAGCGTCAGCACTTGAACCCAAGGCCGATCGCCGACTTTGGTCAGATGACGCGCCATCGAGTCCACCACGCCGCCGTTGAGCAGCCCGCGACTGAGCACCAGCACGGCGGCGACAGTGATGACCGCTGGATGTCCAAGGCCCATGAAAGCCTTCTCGGGCGGCACGATGCCTGCCAGTGTCACAACCAGCAGGGCGCCGAGCGCGACGATGTCGTAACGCCAGCGATTCCACACGAACAATCCCAGGGTCGCGGCCAACACGGCGAATACGGTCAGCTGATCGCTCTGCATGAATAACTCCGGATTGCCGGTACGCCGCTATCGCCAGCCCTTTGCGGAAGCAGCTGCGAACAGAACGGGAGGAAGGGAATCAGTCGCCTCGGCCAGCGCCGCCGTGATGCGCACACTGCCCGGATGGTTGACCTCTGCGCTGCCGCTCCGTTCGGTGTCGCCCTCGTTCAGCCAAAAGGCGACACATTACTTTTGGGGCCTGGTTTCATCATCGCTGGCGTGTCTCCTCGATAGCCGAAGGAAGAGGCCAGCTCAGACCGTGTGAAAAACTACTGCGCTCGGTTATGTCGCGTTAAAAACAGGCTCGGATGCGAGCCCAGTCCTCCGCTTCCTCGCCTGTTTTTGTGGGGACGCCCGGTCCTTGCCTAACCTTCGCTCGCTACGTTTTCACACGGTCTGCAGCTGCGGGTTGTTTTTGACGCGGCGGTCGAGGTCGGCCAGCAGCGCCATGATGTCATGCAGTTGTGCTGGTCAAAATTCACCCGAGCGGGCAAGGTTGCGTGAGGTCCACGGAGCGACGATCAGCTATGCCCAAGCACATCCTTCTACCGTGCCGCGATGGTTATCAGCTCGCCGCGCAGCTCTGGCTGCCATCTGGCGATGCGCGCGGCTCGGTGATCGTCAGTGGCGCGACCGGCGTACTGGCGCGTTATTACGCCCGGTACGCCAGCTTTCTGCGCGAGCAGGGCTACGCGGTGCTGACTTATGACTACCGTGGCATCGGCGGTTCGCGGCCGGCGAGCCTGCGCGGCGCAGGCATCCGCTGGCGCGACTGGGGCGATTACGACTTCGACGCGGCCGTGCGCTGGATGCGCCAACGTGACGCAGACGGGACGCTGGTAGCGGTGGGGCATAGCATTGGCGGGTTTTTGCCGGGGTTCGCCGCTACGGCGACACAGGTGGACCGCTTTCTCAGCGTCGGTGCGCAATATGCCTACTGGCGGGACTACGCTGCCGCGCAGCGCTGGCAGATGTATGCAAAGTGGCATCTGTTCATGCCGGCCGTGACCGCGCTGTGCGGTTACTTTCCGGGACGACGGCTGGGCTGGCTGGAAGACCTGCCGGCCGGTGTTGCGCTGGAATGGGCGTTTCGCCGGGCGCGGCTGGAAACCAGTTACCCATCACACGAGCGCGACGAAGTTCTGCAACGCTTCGCCGCCGTCCGTGCGCCGATGCTTGCGGTGAGCCTCAGCGACGATGAATACGGCACGCCTTCGGCCATCGAGCGCGGGCTGAGTTATTACCAAAACAGTCTGCGCACCCATGTTCGACTCCGTCCCGATGAGCTGGGCTTGGCGCAGGTCGGACATTTCGATCTGTTCCGTGAGCACCACCGGGAAGGGTTCTGGCGGGCGACGCTGGTGTGGATAGACGAGGGCCGCAATCCCTGGGCGACGGAGTCAGCGTATCCGCCGGAACGTCAGATCTGCTGACAGCCACGACGTCGACTCGACAGAGGCTATCCGCTCAACCGTTGGCGTGGCCGACTTGTCTGGGCAGACGATGGATGGTTGGCTGGTTACTGTTACCCGGCAGGCCCGCCGATCCCGTCGGCGGGCCTGCTGAGTGCGATGGCGGTTTCTCTGAATCTCCGAACCTACGCTCGCCCTTGGCGCGTGGAGATCGGATCGCTGTCAGATCCGGAACTGCTTGACCAGCGACCCCAGGCGGTTGCCCAGCTGTTCCAGGTTGCGTGCGGTCTGCGCACCATGCTGGGTCTCGTCGGCGACCTGATCAACTGACATGGCGATCTGATGCACGCTGCGGTTGATCTCCTCGGCGACCGAGGTCTGCTCTTCGGCGGCGCTGGCAATCTGTGCGTTCATGGCGTTGATGGTTCCGATCAGATGGGCGATGGCATCCAGGGAAACGCCGGCGCGATTGGCCTGTTCGCTGCTGCTCTCACCCGCATCGCTGGAGCGTGTCATGGCGTTGACGGCGCTCTGAGTACCTTGCTCCAAGCGGTCGATCATGCCCTGAATTTCCTGGGTGCTCTGCTGGGTCCGGCTGGCCAGCGCGCGAACCTCGTCCGCCACTACGGCAAAGCCGCGACCCGCCTCGCCGGCACGTGCCGCCTCGATGGCCGCATTGAGCGCCAGCAGATTGGTCTGGTCGGCGATCGAACGGATCACGCCCAGCACATTGACGATCGAATCCACGTCCTTGCGCAGGTTGTCGATGGACGCGCCGCTCTCGCGGATGTCCTGCACCAGTGCATGAATGTGTTGAACGGTCACATCTACGACTCGCTTGGCGTCCTGGCCTTCCTGATCGGTCTGCTGGGCCGCGTTGGCGGCATTCTGCGCGCTCTGCGCCACTTCCTGCGCAGCGGCGGACATTTCATGGATGGCTGTCGCCACCTGATCGGTTTCCTGACGCTGCTGCGCCATGGCGACTTCGGAACGCCGTGCCTGCGCCGCCACCTCGCCAACCAGTTCGGTCAGTTGAGTGGTCACCTCGACCATCTGGCTCACCATGCCGTGAATCTTGTCGACGAAACGGTTGAACGAAGACGCCAGTTCGCCGACTTCGTCCTGGCTGGTGATCTGCAGCCGGTGGGTCAGGTCGCCGTCGCCAGCGGCGATGTCGTCGAGGTTGTCCTTGATACGCTGAATCGGTCGTACGATCGAGTTGCTCAGGGCCAGCCCCACGAGGCCAAGCGCCACCAGCATGATGGCTGCCAGCACCAGCGTACTGGTCACGATGGCCTCGATTCGCTCGTCGATCTGCGCCTGGATCTGCGCCAGCTCGGCGTCGATGCTGTCGATGTTGATCGAGGTGCCGATGGCCAGATCCCACTTCGGCAGGTAAAGGTTGTAGGACAGCTTCGGTAGCAGCACGCTGTCCTTGCCTGGCATCGATGAAAAATACTGCAGGTAATGGCTGCCGTCTTTCGCGGCCCGCACCAGCTCGGTATTGATCAGCACGCCTTGCTGATCGCGACGATCCTTCATGCTCGTGCCGACGCCGTCCGGGTTGGTGCCGCGGAATAGACGAACGATGTTCGAGTCGTGGCCGTAGAAATAACCGGCATTGTCGAACTTGATGCGTGACAACCGTTCGATGGCTTCTGCGCGTGCGGTCATGTCGCCGCTGGGCGAATCCTCATAGAGGTCGGCAATGGCGGTGAATGCCACCTCGACGTAGCCTTTCAGCTCCTTTTTGCTCTGCGCCATCAGCCGCTCACGCGTGTGGGCGATTTCCGACTCGGCACGGTCGGTGAGGATTTTCGCGGTCCCGCCGCACAGGACCAGTGCGAGCAGCAACACCGGCAGCAACGCCAGGAGAATCATTTTCTGTTTCAGTGAGAGATGCATCTACAGCAACCGGTATGGAAAAGAAGGTTCAGTAAGGCGGCCTGAATCCAAAAAACTTAAGCCCCGCATTAAAAAAACTGGGAGAGCGAACGAGCCGCCCCGACAGACGGCTGCCGGCCTTATCTCCCCGCCTTTTTTCGGCTCGAATTCAATCGCAGGCGGTAGCCGGAGTGCCGGCATTCGCGGAGTCGTCCTGGACTGTCCAGGCCCACCAGAACACCAGCAGCCCGGCCGCTCCGGTCGCTGCGCCGATATAGCCGGTGGAAGTCCAGCCGAGGCCGGCACTGATGGCCAAACCGCCGAGCCAAGGGCCCAACGCGTTGGCGATGTTGAACGCGGCATGGTTGGAGGCAGCTGCGAGCGTCTGCGCATCCGCGGCGACGTCCATCAGGTGCGTTTGCAGAGCCGGCGACAAGGCGACCATGGTGCCGACGGCAAACGCTGCCGGAAGGATGGTCCACAGCGAATGCGTGGCGAAGGGGAACACCAGCAGCACCGCAATGCTCCACAACAGCAACCAGGCGATTGCCCTGAAGCGCAGCTTGTCGAACAGCCAGCCGCCGAAGATGTTGCCAACGATCCCGCCCAGGCCGAAAGCCGCCAGCCCCACCGGAATCCAGTTTTCGCTGACGCCGGTGACCTCCAGCAGCGTTGGCGCCAGATAGCTGAATACACAGAACATTCCGGCGAACCCGACGGAACTGATCGCCAATGCCAGCCAGACTTGCTTGCGGTTGAAGTCACGCAGCTCGTGCATCGGGTTGTTGCGTGGTTCGTCGCGGTTGAGCGGCAAGAAAATCGCCACCAGCAATACGGTCAGTAGCGCGATCAGACCCACCAGTCCGAATGCCCAGCGCCAGCTCAGCCATTGCCCCAACCAAGTCGCGGTGGGGTTGCCGATCAGCATGGCGATGGTCAGCCCGGCAAGTACTCGACTGACTGCCTTGGCGCGTTGATCCGGCGCCACCATGGAGGCCGCCACCAGCATTGCCACGCCGAAATAGGCGCCGTGGGGCAGGCCGGCAATGAAGCGGAACAGCATTAGCGAGTGGTAATCGGGAGCCATCGCGCTGGCGAAATTGCCCAGCGCGAAAAAGGTCATCAGGAGCAACAGCAGGTGTCGACGGAACATTCTGGCGCCAAGGATCGCCAATAGCGGCGCGCCGACCACCACACCCAGGGCGTAGGTGCTGATCACGTGGCCGACCTGCGGCTCGCTGATTCCCAAGCCTTGAGCGACATTGGGCATCAACCCCATGATGGCGAACTCGCCGGTACCAATAGCGAATCCACCCATGGCCAGTGCCAGTTCGATCAGCAGGATGGCGCGCGGCGAAAAGCGCTGCGTTGGCGGATTGGCATGCGCCGTCATGGTCGACCTCGGACGTTGCGGAAGGGAGTGCGGGATTATCCCGTTCAGACGGCCGGAAGGGGAGAGCTGCCTGCTTTCGGATGAGTACACAAAGATCGGGGGATGGCTCGATGGTTCAACGGGCGCCGCGGGTTGTTCTGCATGATCCGCGGCGAACAGGATGATTCGTGTGGGTCAGCTGCTGATGCTACTCAACAGCGCATGCGTATCGGCAGCACCCATCATTGCCGCGGCGGCGAGTGGCGTGGCGCCGTTGACATCAGCCGCATGCGGATCGGCACCGTGGGCGATCAGGTATTCGACTATTTCGGTGCGGTTGAACATGGCGGCGATCATCAACGCGGTCTTGCCATCGGGCGAAGCGCCCTCGACATCGGCACCCTGTTCAAGCAGCAACTTGACCATATCCAGGTTGCCCTTGAAGGCGGCGCCAGCCAGCGGTGTCTGGCCCTTGTTGTTTCGCAACTGAGGATCGGCGCCGTTTTCGATCAATACACGTGAAGCGTCTAGATGGCCGTGGTAACTGGCGAGCATCAGGAGGCTGTCGCCATTGTGGTTGCGGATGTTAGCGGGCAGGCCGCGGCTGAGAAGATCGCCAAGGCGCTGGGCGTCGCCCGCGCGGGCGCTGTCGAAGACCTGCTCGGCAAATGCCAGCGCGGCGTCATCCAATTCCGGCGTGGGGTTGGTAGCTTGCGTCATTTAGAGAACTCCATGAGTGAGGCGTGACCGCCCGACGGTGATGACTTAAGCGTCCTTAGTGTGACAAGCGATTTGACGAATGGCGCCATGGCGATCGCTATATGGCGCATAGTCGGGCTTTATCGCATCAACCGAGCGTGCAACGGTCGGAGCTGTGACTATTGGCGGCTGCCGAAGCGGGTGCGCTGTGGCAGTATTTGCGCCCGTATTTCAACCGATCGGCGATTCATGAAACCGGAAGACCTCCAACGCTTGGTGACCCAGACGATGCCTTATGGAAAGTACAAGGGCCGTTTGATTGCCGATCTGCCGGGCAATTATCTGAACTGGTTCGCTCGGGTCGGCTTTCCCCCGGGCGAGATCGGCCAGCTGTTGGCGCTCATGCAGGAAATTGACCACAACGGTCTGTCGCCGTTGCTGGAACCGCTGCGCCAGCGTTGAGCCTATTTGTCGAGTTCCGCCTGCAGAGCCGTTAATGCCGGGGCGGCGTAAATACCCACTTCGACTGCCAGAGCCATCACGCGCTCCATATCGCTGGTGTAAACCAGTACGGCTTGCAACTCATCGTCCATTGGCTCGCTGAAGTCCACCAGCACGTAGCCGCTTTTTTCCGGGTAGAGGCTGCTGAGTTGCGTCTGGATACGGTTGAGCGCTTTCAGTGGCTCGGTCTTCGCCAGCTGTTTCGGCTTGAGCACGAAATTCACGTCCGGACCGAACGAGCCGACGATCTGCTCGAACAAGCTCTGATAGTCATCCGCCTGGAACAGCACCGTGTCAGGCAGGCTGCCGACGATCATCCACTCGCCCAGCGGAATGGGAAAGTCGTCGTCGTAGATGATGTCCGTATTGGCCTGCAGAAACGCTTGGGGATCGGCATAGGCTTGAGCCGCTTCGTCAGCGAGCCGGTTGATCTCGTCTTCGCTCATGCACCCGGAGCTGATCAGGCGGATCAGTTCGGCGAGTTGGTCTTTCATTGGGCAGTAATCCTTGAGGGCAGGGCGGCAAGAATAACCGAAAGCCGTCAATCCCGATTTGTCGCTTCATGAGCAAACGTCCACGACAGCTATGTGTTACAGGCTTGTGATGGTTTGTCTGCTTTTCAGTGCTCTACTGCAGATTCTGTTACGTTTTCGTGCACAATAGCGGCCATATAAACAGGCGCTAGATGAACGACCGCAATCGGCTTCGAGCCGACTTCGTACTGTTCCGAACGTCAGATTACGATCAGCCAATATTCGAGAGGAACGACTGTGCACAACGTCGTCATCAGCGGTACCGGCCTTTATACCCCTGCCAATAGCATCTCCAACGACGAGCTGGTTGAGTCCTTCAACACTTACTCACGCCGGTTCAACGCCGAACACGCCGCTGCCATCGAGGCCGGTGAAGTGCAGCCAGCGCCCGAATCCAGCTCTGCCTTCATCGAAAAAGCGTCAGGGATCAAAAGCCGCTTCGTCACCGACAAGGCTGGCATTCTCGACCCGGATCGCATGGTTCCGCGCATTCCTGAGCGCAGCAACGACGAGTGGTCGATTCTTTGCGAGATGTCGGTCAAGGCTGCGGAACAGGCGCTGGAGCGAGCGGGCAAGACTGCGGCTGATATCGATGGGGTGATCGTTGCCTGTTCCAATCTGCAGCGTGCCTATCCGGCGGTTGCCATCGAAGTACAGGCGGCACTGGGCATCAAGGGCTTCGGCTTCGACATGAACGTGGCCTGTTCGTCGGCCACCTTCGGTATCCAGAACGCCGCCAACTCGGTGCAACTGGGGCAGGCGCGGGCGGTGCTGATGGTCAACCCGGAAATCTGCACCGGCCACATGAACTTCCGCGACCGCGACAGCCACTTCATCTTTGGCGATGCCTGCACGGCGGTGATTGTCGAGCGCGCCGATTTGGCGACTTCGGCGTATCAGTGGGACGTCGTCAGCACCAAACTGGTGACCGAATTCTCCAACAACATCCGCAATAACTTCGGCTTCCTCAATCGCACCGCCGAGGAATACATGACCAACCCGGACAAGCTGTTCGTCCAGGAAGGCCGCAAGGTGTTCAAAGAAGTCTGCCCGATGGTGGCCGAGCTGATCGGCGAGCATTTGCAGCAGAACGATATCCAGGTCTCGTCAGTCAAGCGCTTCTGGCTGCATCAGGCCAACCTGAACATGAACCACCTGATCGTGCGCAAGCTGCTGGGACGCGATGCCAGCGCCGAAGAGGCGCCGGTAATTCTCGACACCTATGCCAACACCAGTTCGGCCGGCTCGGTGATCGCCTTCCACAAGCATCAGGACGACCTTTCGGCTGGCAGCCTTGGCGTGCTCAGCTCGTTCGGTGCGGGTTATTCGATTGGTAGCGTGATACTGCGGCGCAAGTAAGCCCGTGCTGGTCTGACTTCATCGATCGATTTTGAAAGCAAAAAAAGCTCCCATTAATTGATGGGAGCCCGCGTCAGGAGAGCCTGAAAAGGAGCGCGTTCAGTGTCGATTAGAAGCTATAGACCATGCCCAGGGAGAACACGCTGATATCATCGCCAAGTGCCGCCACCTGGTAGACGTCGGTGTCGTGGCCGCCCTTGATCTGGTAGTCAGCCGTGTTGTCGTCGTTCTTCAGCATGCCGTAGATGCCGTAGATGGACAGTTGCTTGGACAGTTTGTGGTCCAGGCCCAGGCTCCACTGGCTTGCGCCGGAGTCGTCGGTATCGCTCCAATCATCAGCGACCATGTACTGCAGCTTTAACGTGTTGGCGCCGAACTTGTAAGCGCCGTTCAGGCCCCAGGCATCACGGTCGCGATCGCCGTCGGCACTGCCTTCTTCGTAACGGTCGAACATCGCGCCCAGACGGATGGCGCCGAAGGTGTAGCCGGCGGCAACGCGAAACGCATCGGATTCATAGGCGCGGACGTCGGCTGCAACGGTGTCGTTATCGTCGCCGTCAGCTTTCTCGTAGCCAGCGCTGAATTCGAGGTCGCCAATGCTGTAGCCCAAGGCAACGCTCGCCAGAGAGTAGTCGTTGTCTTCGATGTCGCCGTCAACAGTCTCGTAGTCAGCATAGGACGTAGCGTACATGGCGCTGGCGACCAGGCCGTTAAGGCTCGGGCTGACGTACTGGATGCTGTTTTTTGCCCGACGGTTGGCTTCGTCGGCCACGTTACGGGCATCGGCCACGGTGTCGCCAAAGATGTCGAAGGCGTTGCGCACGTTCTTGAGCGGCGTGTCCTGGTTACCCACCAGAACCTGGCCGAAATCGCCAGCCAAACCAACGAACGTGTTGCGCCCAGCGAAATTGTCACCGCCTTCGTCGACGATGATCTTCGATTCGATCTGGTAGACCACGTTCAAATCGGGGTTGACTTCGGTGACGCCCTTGAAGCCCAGGCGCGATGAGTTACTGGCGATCGCCAGTTCGCTGTCGGTGTCGTTGTCCACGAAGTCCGCCGACACGTGGGCCTTGCCATAAATCTCCAGCTGCTTGCCGATGATTTCGTAGGCGCTGGCGGTGGTGGGCAACGCAACTGCAGCGGCGATGGCGAGGGTCAGGGGGAGAAGCTTGCGTGGCATGATTTTTCCTTTCTGTGCGTTCGCGGATTGGTAGCTGTGCCGCCTCCGGGTCCTAACCCCCCAAGCGGCTGAGGGCAGAATGAGGTTCGTTGGTTACAACTTTCCGCACTTTTGACGACGATTTCATGACGTTGCAGAGGGTGTTTGCTTTGCCTAGCTATGGCGGAACGTTCCGTTCCGCCTCTTTCTGCGGCGTCGTTGCCAACAAGGACTTCAGTTCCGCGAGCCAGCGGGTGAGACTACGCATATGCCTATCCAGACCCTTTCCAGCCTCGCCGACATCGCGCCCGCTCGTTGGGATGCCCTGCTCAGTGCTGATCCTCAACCCTTTCTTCGCCACGCGTTCCTCTCCGCCTTGGAGGACAGCGGCAGCGTCGGAGGTCGCAGCGGTTGGTGCCCACAGCATTGGCTGTTAAGCGATGCACAGGGCGCAGTCGTCGCCGCGCTGCCGCCGTATCGCAAGACCCACTCCAGCGGGGAATACGTGTTCGACTGGGCATGGGCCGACGCCTGCCACCGTGCCGGGATTGAGTATTACCCGAAGCTGCTCTGCGCCGTGCCGTTTTCGCCGGTGACCGGGGCGCGCCTGCTGGGCGATCGCAACGCCGCTGGGCAGTTGCTCGACCAGCTTTGTGCCGGACTTGCCGAGCGCGGACAATCCAGCCTGCATGTGAATTTCACCGAGCCGGATGCCGACGCGGTGTTCAAGGAGCGAGAAGGCTGGCTGGAGCGCATCGGCTGCCAATTCCATTGGCACAACCGTGGTTACCGGGATTTTCAGGACTTCCTCGACGGCCTCACCTCGCGCAAACGCAAGCAATTGCGTAAGGAGCGCGAGCAAGTGGCGGGGCAAGGGATCGAGTTCGACTGGCATGAAGGCCGTCAGGTCAGCGAAGCCGAGTGGGATTTCGTCTATGCCTGTTATGCCAATACCTACCACGTGCGTGGTCAGGCGCCGTATCTGACGCGCAGCTTTTTCAGTTTGCTTGCCGAGCACATGCCTGAAGCGATTCGATTGGTGCTGGCGAAACAGGGCGGCCAACCGGTAGCCATGGCCTTCAGCCTGATCGATGGGCAGGGGTTGTATGGCCGCTATTGGGGTTGTTTAGCCGAGTTCGACCGGCTGCATTTCGAGACCTGTTTCTATCAAGGTATCGATCAGGCCATCGCGGCCGGGCTGCCTCGTTTCGATGCTGGGGCGCAGGGTGAGCACAAGCTGATCCGCGGCTTCGAACCGGTGATCACCCGTTCCTGGCATTACTTGGTGCATCCGGGGCTGCGCGCGGCGGTGAGCGAATTTCTCGATCAGGAACGTCAGGGCGTACTGCGCTATGCCGAGGCGACGCGCGACGCGCTGCCCTATCGCCAGGCAGATTGACCGCCGCGTTTATTTCACCTTCGGCGCCGCGCTGACGCCTTCGAGCGTGGCGAAAGAGGTGTCTTTGGCCGTCAACAGGAAATCGCGCATGAAAGGCGAATCCAGCATGTCGGCGCGGATGCCGGCGAATAGCGTGGCGAACAGGCCTTTCTCGCCCAGACGCTTGGCGGTGACGTAGCTGCGCGCACTGTATTCATGCAGTGCCCAGTTCGGCACGCAGCAGACGCCGCGGCCTGAAGCCACCAATTGCATCATCATTACCGTGAGTTCGGAGGTACGCACCTGCGCCGGCTCGACGTCTGCCGGCTCCAGAAAACGAGTGAAAATATCCAGCCGGTCGCGTTCTACCGGGTAGGTAATCAGCGTTTCGTTGGCCAGGTCTTCGGCACGCACATAGGGCCGGGTTGCCAGCGGATGTTGATTGGCGACCGCGAGCAGCGCCTCGTAGGTAAACAGCGGGACATAGGTAATGCCGGGCAGCTCGATCGGGTCGGAGGTCACCACTAGATCCAGATCGCCACGAGCCAGCGCCGGGAGCGGTGCGAACGAGAAACCCGAAGCGAGATCGAGCTCGACCTCTGGCCAGGCATCGCGGAATTGGTCGATCGTCGGCATCAGCCATTGGAAGCAGCTATGGCACTCGATTGCCATATGCAGACGTCCGGCGGTGCCGCCGGCCAGTCTCGCCAGATCACGCTCGGCGCTGCGTAGTTGCGGCAGCAGACTGTCCGCCAGCTGCAGCAGGCGCAAGCCGGCGCTGGTGAAGCGCACGGGCCGCGTCTTGCGCACGAACAGCTGCAGGCCCAGACGTTCTTCCAGCTCCTTGAACTGATGCGAAAGCGCCGACTGAGTCAGGTGCAGACGTTCAGCCGCTTCGACGAGGCTGTCCGTCTCACGCAATGCATGAAGGGTTTTCAGGTGACGAATTTCCAGCATGCCGGGCTTCCTGCGATTGCGTGCGATCAAGGCCTGAGAGAGGAGGCGTTCGATCAGAAAGGAGCTTGGTAAATGAGCAAAGCTCACGTGATGGCAAAGTGTGTCCCAGCGCGTTCGTGATTGTCGAGCCGTGAACGCTGGTGGAGGGCGGGTTTACCTTTCGTTAGCCGCAACCGTTTAGCGCGGCCTATCGACACTTGCGGAGCGAAGATGAATATATCTAAAGACGAAAGATAATAACCTGAGTTTGTCTCATGTAAGTGGCGCGCCCACAATCTACTCCATCAACACAAAATGATGGAGATTGTTATGGCTGTTGCTCATTCTCTGGGCTTCCCACGCATTGGTGCCGACCGCGAATTAAAGAAAGCGCTCGAGGCGTATTGGAAAGGCGACCTGAGCGAGCGAGAGTTGCGCCAGGTCGGCCGTGACTTGCGAGCCGCTCACTGGCAACTGCAGGCCGACGCCGGTATCGAGTTGCTGCCAGTCGGCGATTTCGCCTGGTACGACCAAGTGCTGACGCATTCCTTGATGTTCGGCGTGGTCCCGGAGCGCTTCCGCCCGCTTGATGGCCAGCCGACGCTGGATACGCTGTTCGCCATGGCGCGTGGTGTGACCAAGAGCTGCTGCGGCGGTGCACAGGCGCAGGAAATGACCAAGTGGTTCGATACCAACTACCACTACCTGGTCCCGGAATTCACCGTCGATCAGCAATTCCAGTTGTCCTGGCCGCAGCTGTTTGAGGAAGTCGCAGAAGCGCAGGCGCTGGGACATGCGGTCAAGCCGGTGCTGATCGGCCCGCTGACTTATCTGTGGCAAGGCAAGGCCAAGGGTGATGGGTTCGACAAGCTGGAACTGCTCGAACGGCTGCTGCCGGTATACGGCGAGGTGCTTGAGCGACTGGCAGCGCAGGGCGTCGAATGGGTGCAGATCGATGAACCGATTCTCGTGCTGGATCTGCCTCAGGATTGGAAAAACGCGTTCGAACGTGCCTACAACCTGCTGCAGCGTGCGCCGCTGAAGAAGCTGGTTGCGACCTACTTCGGTGGCCTGGAAGACAATTTGGGTCTCGCCGCCACGCTGCCGGTCGATGGTTTGCATATCGATCTGGTACGCGCGCCAGACCAGTACCCGGTGATCCTGGACCGCTTGCCGGCTTACAAGATTCTTTCCCTTGGCCTGGTCAACGGCCGCAACGTTTGGCGCTGTGATCTGGATCAGGCGTTGAACGTGCTTCAGCACGCAGCCGAACGCCTGGGTGAGCGACTGTGGGTCGCGCCGTCCTGTTCCTTGCTGCATACGCCGGTGGATCTGACGCGAGAAGATCAGCTGGATGCCGAACTCAAAAGCTGGTTGGCCTTCGCTGTGCAGAAATGCGCCGAGGTCGCGGTGCTGGCACGCGCTGTCGACCAGCCGGAAGATGCTCAGGTGCAGGCTGCGCTGCAGCACAGCCGTGCGGTTCAGGCCAGTCGTGCGCTATCGCCGCGGATCCACAAGTCTGAGGTGCAGGCGCGGCTGGCGGCGATCAAGCCTCGGCACAGTCAGCGGCAATCCAGTTTCGTCGAGCGTATCGAGCAGCAGCGTGCGCGCCTGAACCTACCGTCGTTCCCGACCACGACCATCGGCTCGTTTCCGCAAACTCCGGCGATTCGTCTGGCGCGGCAGGCCTTCAAACAGGGCAAGTTGGCGCTGACCGACTACACGGAGGCGATGCAGGCTGAAATTCGTCATGCAATAGCGGTGCAAGAGCAATTGGGCCTGGATGTGCTGGTGCATGGCGAGGCCGAGCGTAACGACATGGTCGAGTATTTCGCCGAACAGTTGGACGGCTATGCGTTCAGCCGTTTCGGCTGGGTGCAGAGCTACGGCTCGCGCTGCGTTAAACCGGCAGTCATCTATGGCGACCTGAGCCGCCCAGCGCCAATGACGGTTGAGTGGATCCGCTATGCGCAGCAGCAGACCGACAAAATCATGAAGGGCATGCTGACTGGCCCGGTAACCATGCTGATGTGGTCGTTCACTCGCGACGATATCGGCCGCGAACAACAGGCGCGGCAGCTAGCGTTGGCGATCCGTGACGAGGTTTGCGATCTCGAAGCGGCGGGAATCAAGATTGTGCAAATCGATGAGGCGGCGTTCCGCGAAGGTTTACCGTTGCGCCGCGCGCAGTGGCGCGAGTATCTCGATTGGGCGGTAGATGCCTTCCGCTTGTGTGCGAGCGGCGTACGCGATGAAACGCAGATCCATACGCATATGTGCTACAGCGAATTCAATGATGTGATCGAATCGATCGCCGCGATGGATGCCGACGTCATCACCATCGAGACCTCGCGCTCGCAAATGGAACTGCTCGAGGCTTTCCGAGCGTTCGACTATCCCAACGATATCGGTCCGGGTGTTTATGACATCCATTCGCCGCGGGTGCCCGATACCGGCGAGATGGTGCAGTTGCTGGAAAAAGCCCGCGAGCGAATTCCTGCCGAGCGGCTCTGGGTAAATCCGGACTGTGGTTTGAAAACCCGTGGCTGGCCGGAAACCGAAGCGGCGCTGGTGAACATGGTTGCGGCGGCACGGCAACTTCGCGCCGCGCAGCAGGGCAAGGTGGCCTGAGGCTGCGTATCCCGAGGCGCGCCCCGCCTTTGTTCGCGAGCAAGCTCACTCCTACAAAGCATATGCTGGCCGCTTTTCGTAGGAGCGGGCTTGTTCGCGAATGGGCTGCGCCGAACCGCGTCCCCCTGCTCTCATGGGATAGGCCGGTTCGTAGGCCGTGTCCCGCTACGTGCGGACCGTTGCGTATTTCGGCTAAGGTATCGGCTTCCATCCGACTCGTTTACCGTCATGACGCCCGCCATCGATCTGCTGAAAAAAGCCAAGGCCGAACACCGTGTTCACAGCTATGAGCACGATCCCAAGTCCGCATCTTATGGGCTCGAAGCGGCTGAAAAGCTCGGCCTGGAGCCCGCGTGCGTGTTCAAGACACTGCTGGTCTGTAGCGAGAAAAGCGAACTGCTAGTCGCCGTTGTGCCGGTAGCGGGCAGTCTCGACCTCAAAGCCCTGGCGCAGGCTGCCAAGGTGAAAAAGGTCGATATGGCCGATCCCATGGCTGCGCAGCGGGCGACGGGTTATTTGGTCGGTGGGATCAGCCCGCTGGGCCAGAAAAAGCGTTTGCGTACCTTTATCGACAGCTCCGCGCTAGCCTTGCCGAGCCTGCATGTCAGTGCGGGGCGGCGAGGTCTGGAAGTGGAATTGACGGCGCAGGTGCTGGCCGAGCATACCGCCGGCAGCTTTGCTCAGATCGCACGATCATGACGATGATGTTTCCAGCTATTTGGGATGAGGCTTTTGGCTGCAATCGCCAAAGCTCGTAGGCCAAACTTGCTCGGCCGAATGAATTCGGCCCTACCGTGAACAGACCCTAGAGCGGCGGCAGAATCTCACCGAGGTCGGTGGAGTTGATGCCGGGGATGTGAATCTCGCTGTGCACCAATTGCTGGCCTTCCATCTGCGGCTGGGTCACCCAGGTCAGGATGTCGTAATAGCGACGAATGTTCGCCACGAAATGCACCGGCTCGCCGCCCCGTGCGTAACCATAGCGGGTCTTGCTGTACCACTGTTTCTCTGCCAGACGCGGCAGCATTTGCTTCACGTCCAACCACTTGTTCGGATCCAGTCCTTCGCCTTCGGTGAGCTTGCGTGCATCTTCCAAATGCCCGCCGCCAACGTTGTAGGCGGCCAGCGCGAACCAGGTACGGTCGGGCTCCTTGATGCTGTCCGGCAGATTGGCATGTACCTGCGCGATGTATTTGCCGCCGCCCTGAATGCTCTGCATCGGGTCGACTCGATTGGTGACGCCCATGGCCTTGGCGGTATTGAGCGTCAGCATCATCAGGCCACGCACGCCGGTTTTCGAGGTGGCGTCAGGGCTCCAGTGGGACTCCTGATAGCCGATCGCGGCGAGTAGACGCCAGTCGACGCCGTGGGCCTTAGCGGTTTCGCGGAACATTTTCTCGTAACGCGGCAGGCGTTGTTGCAGGTGTTTGGCAAAGGCGTAGGCGCCGACATAGCCGAGCACATCGACGTGACCGTAGTAGCGTTCGCGCAGGCGTTGCAGCGTGCCGTTTTCACGAGCCTCGTCGAGGAACTGGTTAGCGGCGTCAAGTACGCTGTTGTCTTCGCCCTTGCCGAAAATCCATGACAGGCTGTTCTGCTCGCCCAGGTCGAACGCCACGCGCGCGTTGGTGAAATACACTTGGTTGAGCGCCAGCTCGTTCGACTCGACCAGTGTCAGGTCGACCTGGCCTTCATCGACCATGCGCAGCAGATCGACCACTTCCACCGCGTCGGATTCCTCATAGCGCAACTCTGGCAACTCGACTTGCAACGCCTTGAGCTTCTCCGCCTGGCTGCTGCCCTTGAGCACCAGGATGCGCTTGCCGACCAGATCTTCGGGTTGGGTTGGACGACGCTGTCCCCTGCGGTAAACGACCTGAGTGGTGACGTCCAGATAGGGCTTGGTGAAGCGTGCAAAATCCTTGCGCCCTTCGCTGGCCACCAGGCCGGCGGCCGCCAGGGTAGGGCCGCCGGGGCGGTTCAGGCGGGTGAAGATTTCTTCGATATTGTCAGCGGTTTCGATTTGCAGTTTGACGCCGAGGTGGCTGGCAAAGCGCTTGACCAGCTCATACTCGAAGCCGGCTTCGCCGTTGCGGTCCTGGAAATACGTGGACGGGCTGTTGCGGGTGATCACGCGCAGTACACCTTCCTCCTTAATACGCTCGAGTGCGCTGGGCGGTTCGGCGCAGCTACTGAGCATCAGGAAGAGTCCGGTCGCTAGCAACCAGGAGGTGCAGCGCTTGCGGAACGCGGTTTGGGCAAACATCGGCGCAGTATACGCAAAGGCGAACCGCCACCATATCTGGACAGGATCGACGGACTTTGCTAAGCGAAGCGGCAAATCCTCGGCGATCCAGCGCCGCTCGGGGCTTGGCTGTCGTCGCGGCAGCGACGGCAAGTGTGTCCGAACGTTACTGCAACGTTGAGTTCGGTGCCTGCCGCAAGACGGGTTCGGCTGTTCATACTTATCTTGCTGCGAGAGGTGACCTTGCTCTGGCCGGCTCGGAGCGGGAAAATCCTTCGTCGTGGTGCCGATCGAACGGTGTCTGCCCCTTCACTTCGAGAAACCCACTGGATGAGCGTCGCTGCTGCCAAACCCTGGTTCGTCTATCTGGTGCGGGCCGCCAACGGCTCGCTGTACTGCGGTATCAGCGACGATGCCAACCGACGCTTCGCGGCCCACCAGAGCGGGCGGGGCGCGCGCTTCTTTCATTCGAGCCCGGCGGTGGCGCTGGTCTACGTCGAAGCCTGTGACGGCAAGGGCGATGCGTTGCGCCGTGAACGCGCTATCAAACGGCTCAAAAAACCGGCCAAGGAGGCGCTGGTGATCGCGTACAGCAGCGGCCCGGTGAATACCCCGGTAATCAGCTGAACGGGTAGGCTGCCTCGGCCGGGCCGAGTAAGCTGCCGGTCTACCTACAAGACTGGCGGAGCCTGCAATGCATGAACTGATTCTGCACCACTATCCCACTTCTCCCTTCGCCGAAAAGGCGCGTTTGATGCTGGGTTTCAAGCAGCTTTCCTGGCGCTCGGTGGCTATTCCTCCAGTGATGCCCAAGCCGGATCTCACCGCGCTGACCGGTGGTTATCGGCGTACCCCGGTGCTGCAGGTTGGTGCCGATGTGTATTGCGATACCGCGCTGATGGCCCGTCGCCTCGAAGCCGAGAAAAGCACGCCGGCCTTGTTCCCCGAGGGGCACGAATTCGTAGCGTCCACACTGGCACAGTGGGCTGACTCGGTGTTGTTCCTGCACGCCGTGAGCCTGGTTTTTCAGCCCGAATCCATGGCGCTGCGCTTCGCTCAGGTACCCAAGGAATTCATTCAGGTCTTCAGTAAGGACCGCGCCGCATTGTTCGGCAGTGGCTCGGTGTCACGCATTCCGCTGGAGCAGGCCAAGAGCCACTGGCCGGTGTTGATGGCTCGCCTTCAACAACAGCTGGCGCGCGACAACGGTGAGTTTCTGCTGGGCAGCGTGCCTTGCGTAGCCGATTTCGCCGTCGCCCATTGCCTGTGGTTCCTCAAGGGCACACCGGTTACCGCGCCGCTGGTGGATGACTATCTGGACGTTGCCGCCTGGCTTGGCAAGGTATTGGCTGTTGGCCATGGCTCGCCTTCCGAGCTGTCTGCCGAAGAGGCCGTGGCGATTGCCCGCAGTTCCACTCCGGCTGCCCTGCCGGACGAGGCGTTCTTCGAGCCCAACGGTTTTCAGGCTGGCCAGCAGGTGACGATCTCCGCGGTGGATTACGGCACCGATCCTGTCGAGGGCGAGTTGATATTTGCCGGCGTCGAGGAACTGATTCTGCGTCGCGAAGACGAGCGCGCCGGCGTGGTTCACGTGCACTTCCCGCGTATCGGCTACCGCATCGACGCCCGTTGATGCGCAGTGCCCGCGGATCGGCCATTACCGGTCCGCGGGTCGCTTTGCTGCGGCCTACCGCTACAGTGCGATGAACAGCAGGGTGACGCCCAGCAGCAGGCGGTAGATCACGAAAGGCAGCATGCCCAGCGCATCCAGGGCCTTGAGAAATAGCTTGATGCAGAGGAAGGCAGCGACGAAGGACAACGCCGTACCGATGAAGATGTCGTTCCAGTGCGCGGCTTCGCCCGACTGGGCCAGTTCGACGGCCTTCAATCCGCCCGCCGCGAGAATCAGCGGTATCGACAAGAGAAACGAGAAGCGCGCCGCGGTTTGCCGGGTGAAGCCGAGCAGCAACGCCGCGGTCATGGTGATGCCCGAGCGGGAAGTGCCCGGGATCAGCGCCAGCGCCTGGGCGAAGCCGATGATCAGCGCGCTTTTCCAGGTCATCTGATCCATCTCCGCGATGCGCTTGCCCTTGATGTCTGCCCACCACAGCAGCAGGCCGAAAATGATGGTGGTGGCGGCGATGAGCAGCATCGAGCGTGTGTACTGCTCGATAGAGTCCTCCAGCAGCAGTCCGATAATCGCCGCCGGCAGCGTCCCGATGATGATCGCCCAACCCAGGCGGCTTTCGGCGCTGACCTGTTGCCTGAATACGTGAGCCAACCAGCCACGGCTGGTGGCGATCACTTCATGGCGGAAGCAAATCAGCACGGCGAACAGCGTGCCGACGTGAACCGCGACGTCGAATGCCTGGCCTTGGTCTGGCCAGCCGAGGACTTGGGAAGGAAGAATCAGATGAGCGGAAGAGGAAATCGGAAGAAATTCGGTGATGCCCTGCAATAGGGACAAAATAATCAGGTGAAGCCAATCCATTGAAAATCCTTAGCCTTATCGGGTCCTGCGCGGTTGCTGCGCCGGTAAGCAGCCATGTGACTGATAAACAGGCTGTTCATTCCTCGGCGAGCAGCGGAATTTCATTCCATTCCGGCTCGCGTCGGGGGTCGCGTTTAGGTCGGTCGGTTTTCGCCGCTCCGCGGCCTGGCGCAGGCGTCGCTGTTATTGCCGGGATCAGTTCTTGCGGCGTTTGAGCTGGTCGGTCAGCTGCGTTGGGAGCTGGCGGATGATTAGCATGTTGCGGGCTTCGTCGTATTCGATTTTCGAGCCCAGCAGATGCGATTCGAAGCTGATCGACAATCCCTCGGCGCGTCCG
Source organism: Stutzerimonas sp. (assembly GCF_982611455.1). Taxonomy (NCBI): domain Bacteria; kingdom Pseudomonadati; phylum Pseudomonadota; class Gammaproteobacteria; order Pseudomonadales; family Pseudomonadaceae; genus Stutzerimonas; species Stutzerimonas sp. The sequence continues at coordinate 61,969 of NZ_CEXBBO010000011.1, read as the reverse complement.
GTGAAACGCTGAAACTGGTTGAGGGTGCGCTTGTCCGCCGGGATTTCCGGTGACAGGCCGTAGTCCTTGTTGCGGATGTGCTCGTAGAAGGCGCGCGGTCGCTCTTCGTCGATTACCCCGGATAGCTCCTCCAGCGACATCGGCTCGCCGATCTTCGCCTGGCTGCTGGCATAACCCACCAGCGCGCTGGTTTTCTCGCGCGCCTTTTCTTCCGGCAGGTCTTCGCTCTCGACGTAATCGCTGAAGGCCTTGAGCAGCGTGCGTGTCTCGCCAGGGCCATCAACGCCCTCCTGGCAACCGATGAAGTCGCGAAAGTATTCCGAAACCTTCTTGCCGTTTTTGCCCTTGATGAACGAAATGTACTGTTTGGACTGTTGGTTGTTCTTCCACTCGGAAAGGTTGATCCGCGTCGCCAGGTGCAACTGACCGAGATCGAGGTGCTTGGCCGGTGCGACATCCAGCGAATCGGTGACCGTGACGCCGTTACTGTGGTGCAGCAGGGCGATTGCCAGGTAGTCGGTCATGCCCTGTTGGTAGTGGGCGAAGAGCACATGGCCGCCGGTTGAGAGGTTCGATTCTTCCATCAGCTTTTGCAGGTGCTCCACCGCCTGCCGGCTGAACGCGGTGAAGTCCTGGTTGTTCTCCATGTACTGGCTGAGCCAGCCGCTGAAGGGGTAGGCACCGGATTCGTCGTGGAAGTAGCCCCAGGCCTTGCCCTGCTTGGCGTTGTAACTTTCGTTGAGATCGGCCAGCAGATTCTCGATGGCCTGGGACTCGCCCAGCTCCGAATCGCGGGCATGAAGCACGGCGGGTGTGCCGTCTGGCTTTTTCTCGATCAGATGAACAATGCAGTGACGAATCGGCATGGAATACTCGCGTCGGGTGAGGCAACAGGCGGCAGTTTAACCGAGCACTCATGCCTGCCGCTGGGCAAAAAAGTGGATGCGGTCGGGTGGCCTTATGCGAGTAAGATGGATTCCCCCGTTTTTTATTAAGTGTGTCGGCGATGAATGCGATATGGCGCAACAGTGCGTGGATCTTGCTGGGTGGCTCGTTGATCCTGGCCGTTTCTCTGGGTACGCGGCATGGTTTTGGTCTGTTTCTATCGCCGATGAGCGCGGAGTTCGGCTGGGGACGTGAGGTTTTTGCCTTCGCCATTGCCTTGCAAAACCTGATCTGGGGGCTGGCGCAGCCGGTCACCGGGGCGCTGGCCGATCGCTTTGGCGTTGCGCGCGCGGTATTGCTCGGCGGTGTGCTCTATGCCGCGGGTCTGTTGCTGATGGCTGGGGCGGACTCGCCGACATCGCTTTCGCTGAGTGCCGGGTTGCTGATCGGCCTCGGCCTGTCCGGTACCTCGTTCTCGGTGATTCTCGGTGCGGTCGGCCGCGCAGTACCCGCCGAGAAGCGCAGCATGGCCATGGGTATCGCCAGTGCCGCGGGATCCTTCGGCCAGTTCGCGATGCTGCCTGGCACGCTCGGCCTGATCGGCTGGCTGGGTTGGTCGTCGGCGTTACTGGCGCTGGGAATGCTGGTGGCGTTGATCATGCCGCTGGCGCTGATGTTGCGCAGTGGGCCGCCCGCACCGGTGACCGGGCCGCAGCAATCGCTGGCCGAGGCGTTGCGCGAGGCCGTCAGTCACCCCGGTTTCCGCCTGCTGGCGCTGGGTTTCTTCGTCTGCGGTTTCCAGGTCGTGTTCATCGGCATACATCTGCCGGCCTATCTGGTGGATCAGCATTTGCCGGCCACGGCGGGCACCACGGTGCTGGCGCTGGTCGGGCTGTTCAACGTGGTCGGCACCTACACCGCGGGCTGGCTGGGCGGCTGCTACTCAAAACCCAAGCTGCTGACAGCGCTCTATCTGCTCCGGGCCGTGGTCATCAGTGCGTTCTTCTTCGCCCCGCTGACACTCTGGACGGCCTATGCCTTTGGCATCGCGATGGGCTTGTTGTGGCTGTCCACGGTGCCGCTGACCAACGGTACGGTGGCGACGCTGTTCGGCGTGCGTAACTTGTCGATGCTCGGCGGTATCGTCTTTCTGTTCCATCAGATCGGCTCGTTTTTCGGCGGCTGGTTGGGCGGGTGGGTGTATGACCAGACCGGCAGCTACGATCTGGTCTGGCAGATTTCCATTGCCCTCAGCCTGATGGCCGCCGCGTTGAACTGGCCGATTCGCGAACAGCCGGTCGAGCGCGTGCGCCTGGCGGCCGGAGCGGCGTGATGCGTGCCGGATGGCTGTGGGCAGGCGGTGCCGTGTTGGCGTCGCTATTGCTGTTGGCAGCCTGGTGGGGCTGGCAGCAGGGTGGGCTGGCGCTGCTCCAGTTGGGCGTGGGAATCTGCTGATCGGCCGTTATGGTAGTTTTTGCGAGCTTTACGGAATCAATTCGTCGCAGATGGCTCCAACAAGCGAGACGAATAAAGTTGTCGCAGAACCGTAATCAAAGCCCTGTAAAAAGCTGCGGCATGCAGTTATCTGGAGCTACCGAACCATGTCCACTCTTACCGAACTCGCCCAACAGATCGCCCAACTCTATCCCTTGCAGGACAAGCGTGTCGGCAAGCGCTACCGCGTGGTCGGCGAGCTCGCCGGCATGACCGAGCTGGAGGAGATCAACGGCGAGCCTCGTTATATCCAGACCATGGCGCTGAAAAACAAGCAGCAGTGGGACGTGGCGGTCTGAGGTATGCCCCGCGTGCGCAAGGCGAACTACGATGACACTGCGGCGATAACCCGCTTGCTCGCCGACCTTGGCTATCCTGGAGCCGACGCCTTCATTGACCAGCGCCTACAGCAGCTAATGAGTCACGGCGATGCCTGCCTGTTGGTGGCCGAGGGCGATGGCGGTCAGGTGCTCGGGTTCATCTCCCTGCATTTCATCGTGCAGTTGGCACTTGCCGGAGATTTCTGCCGCATCAGTTATCTTTGTGTCGACTCGGCGGCTCGCGGCCTGGGTGTCGGTGCATTGTTGGAGCAGGCTGCGGAAGCTCGTGCCCGAGCCCGCGGCTGTGATCGTATGGAGCTCCATTGCGATACACGCCGCGAAAACGCCCATCGCTTCTATGCGCGACTGGGTTACGAGGACGCGCCAAAGTATTTCCGTCGCTCGCTGAACTGCTCAGCCCGGCTGGCGGTTCCAGTGCGTTGCGCGCCACTCGCTCTGCTGTTCTTCGCTTAAAAAAGTCCAGGCGACAAAGCGGCTGCGTTTCTGCCCTTGTGCCATCTCCACCACGCGAATTGCTGAGGCTCCCAGCTTTTTCAGCTTTGCTTGCAAGGAAGCGACATTGCTCGCTTTCGAAACGAGCGTGCTGAACCAATAGACCTGCTGCGCCACGTCTCTGCTCTCGCTCGCCAGCCGAGCAATAAATGCCGCCTCGCCGCCCTCGCACCAGAGTTCCGCCGCCTGCCCGCCGAAGTTGAGTGCCGGCAGCTTGCGCTTCGGATCGAGCTTGCCGAGGTTCCGCCATTTGCGCTGGCTGCCGCTGTTGGCCTCGGCTTGCGATGCATGGAAGGGGGGATTGCACAAGGTGATGTCGAAGCGATCATCAGGCTGCAACAGACCCTCGAAAATATGCCTTGGATCGGTTTGTTGGCGCAGCTCGATGCTTTTGCCGAGTTTGTTCGCGGTGACGATGGTACGTGCCGACGCCAGCGCGATGGTGTCGATGTCCGAACCGGTGAAGCGCCAGCCATATTCGCGCAGACCGATCAGCGGATAGATGCAGTTGGCGCCGGTGCCGATGTCCAGTGCGTGGATGGTAGCGCCGCGCGGGATCTCGCTGGCGTTTTCGTCTGCCAGCAGGTCGGCCAGGCCATGCAGGTAGTCGGCCCGGCCGGGAATCGGCGGGCACAGATAACCCGGTGGGATATCCCAGTGAGCGATGCCGTAGAACTGCTTGAGCAGCGCGCGGTTGAACGCGCGCACCGCGTCCGGGTTGGCGAAGTCGATGCTCTGCTTGCCATAGGGGTTGAGTATCACGAATTTTGCCAGCTCCGGGCTGCCAGCAAGCAGGGCGGGAAAATCGTAGCGTCCCGTATGGCGATTGCGCGGGTGCAGCGTGGCCTTGTCGTTGACGGGCTTGGCGGCGCGTGACGCTACGTTTACGTTGGTTGATTTCGGCGTGGGCATGATCGGGTGCTGGCATCGATGAGGGCGGCATTGTCCCATAGCTTTTAGCCTCGGCGTGGCACCAACAACATCCAGACCAACCCCCAAAGCAGCGCGCCGGCACCGAGCCAGAAAGCACTGTGCAGCGTGCCACCCATATTCAGCCAGACCCCGGTGAGCCAGGGGCCAGCCAGCTGGGTCAAGCTGTATAGCGCAATCAGCGCTGCGGAAAGCCGCGGTCCCTGATGAGGGTGCAGCGCGCGGGCCAGACGTTGTGTCAGCAATACCGTGCCAAGAAAAGTGCCGCCGACCAACACGGCGCACAGCAGGATGCCCGGCGCACCCGGCAACAGTAGCGCGGCCAGGACGCCAGCCAATTGGGTGACATAGCTTAAACGCAAGGCCTGGATATCGCCGAGTAGGGCGCCGAGACGATTCCACAGCCAGGGCGAGGGGAGCGTCGCGATCGCGACCACCAGCCAGCTGCTTTCGATCAGGAAGTCTCCGGGCTCCACCTGCAGGCGTGCCACCATCGGCAGGAAGGTCATCGGCAGGATGTAGCCCATCCCGGCGCCGGCATAGGACAGAAACAGCGGTGTACTGGCGCGATCCAGCAGGCGGCCGCTAAGTTGTTCCGGTTTTTCGGCGGGTTCTTCCTCGGGCATGTCCAGTCGCGCCAGTTGCCGCCAGCCCCACCACGCCAGTGGAATGGAAAGCAGCGCCGCGGGCCACCAACGTTCTGCTCCCACCAGCACGCCATTGCTCAGGCTTACCAGCAGGCTGGAAATAATCAGCCCCACACAGACGCCCAGATAGACAAGCCCGCTGGAGGAAACGCGACGATGGCGCGCCAGCCATTCGAGGATCAACGACGGCGCCTGAACGAAGACCAACCCGTTGCTGATGCCGTTGAGCAGGCGCAGCGCGGAAAGTGTTTCCGCCGATTCGGCCTGGGTCTGCGCCAGCGTGCTGAGCACATGCAACGCTAGCGCCCAGGGCAGACTCCGACGAATCTGTCCGACCCGGTGCCAGCGCAAGGCGAGCAACGCGCCGATGAGATAGCCCAGGTAGTTCCAGCTGGCGATGCTCGCCCCTTGTTGTACCGTCAGGACGCCGTCTTCCACCAGCCAGGGCAGCAGCGGGGTATAGATGAAACGGCCAAGGCCGTGGACGACCAGCAGCAGCGTGGCTCCGGCCAGCAGAACCGGGAACAGGGCGGGACGTTCAGACATCGAGGGCAGACCATGCTGGCGAAAAGGAGCACAGCTTAGCGGCCGGCGCGGCAACCAACCACCCTACCGATGGATAGCCCTGGCGGCATTGACTGTGATCAGCAGAGCGGCACCGCGGCTAGCTTCACCGGTACGGTGAATAGCGCTACGAATGCCCGAACTCGGTGAAACGATCATGTGAGCTTCCGTCGTGCGATGAGCCTTAGTTGCAGGCGCCATACCTTCGGCCGTCCGCCAGCCCAGCATCACTCAGGAGTAGCCGAGAACGGATTTGACCTGGGACAGGTTCTGCTCGATCCATTGCCTGTCGATGGCGCCCCAGCTGTGAATGCAGTAATGGCCGGCGTTGTGTCGCTCGCCGTGTTCCTGGACGAAACGGCAATCGATATCGAGATCGATCAGTGCAGCCAGGGTGTCTTGGGCCGTGCGCCTGGGCATTCCGGTCGCCTCCACCAGCGCTGGCACGCTGGTAGCTGCGCCGCTGTCGATCAGCCAGGCGACGTAGAGTCGCCGGTAGAAACTGCTTTTGGTCTTGCTGACGGTCATCGTTATTCCATGACTATTAAAACCTGGCCGTTGAGTCTGCGTTACGCGACATCAGCGGGCCAGGGCTGACGGCGTGTCGGTTAAAGCAGAGCCAGAATGCCGACATAGGTGACGGCGCCGGCAGTGTAGCCGAGGAAAGCCAGCAAGCTGACGCGCTTGACGTACCAGGTGAAGCTGATCCTCTCCATACCCATTGCGGCAACGCCCGCAGCCGAGCCGATGATCAGCGCGCTGCCGCCCGTGCCGGCGCAGTAGGCAAGCATTTCCCAGAAATGTCCATCGACCACGAACTGCGACAACCAATCGGTCTCGGCAGGAGATGCCGCCGCCAGCATGGCTGGGGTAACCAGCGAGTACATCTTCATCGAGCCGGCTACCAGCGGCACGTTATCCACCACTGCCGAAAGCAGGCCGATGGAATAATTGATCGGATAGATATGGCCCAACGATTCACGCAGCGCTGTGGCAACTTGGGTCAGGTGGCCAGCGGTGGCAAGTGCGGCGACCGCCAGCAGGATGCCGAGGAAGAACAATACGCTTGGGGTGTCGACCTTGCGCAAAACGCCGACCACGGAAAGCGGATGCTTGTCTTCGTCATTTTTGTGGCGATGAATGAATTCAGTAGTGATCCAAAGCACGCCGAGGCCGAAGAGGATGCCCATGTAGGGCGGCAGGTGTGTCACGGTCTTGAAGATCGGCACGAACAGTAGTGCACCGAGGCCGAGCACCAGCACCAGGTTGCGTTCGAACGGCGTGGTGCTAGGCGGAATCTCCTCGCCCAGGTGAACGCGGGCACGGGGCCGCGGCGCCTCGCCACGCAAACGGAAGCTGAGAATGATCAGCGGCACCAATAAGCAGACCAGGCTTGGTAGGAACAGCCCGGCGATGATGCCGGATGCGGTGATCTGTCCGCCGATCCAGAGCATGGTAGTGGTCACGTCGCCGATGGGAGACCAGGCACCGCCAGCGTTGGCGGCGATGACCACGACGCCGACGAAGAGCCAGCGCTCGGGGCGGCCACGAATCAGCTTACGCAGCAGCGAGACCATGACGATGGTAGTGGTCAGGTTGTCCAGTGCGGCGGAAAGAAAAAAGGTCAGTAAGCCGACAATCCACAACAAGTGGACGCGCTTGCGGGTCTGGATGCGATCGGTGATGACCTTGAAGCCTTCGTGAGAGTCGATCAGTTCGACGATGGTCATTGCGCCGAGCAGGAAGAACAGAATCTCCGAAATTTCACCCAGATGGTGCCGCAGCGACTCGACCACCACCGTTGATGAGTCGACTGGATCGTGGCTGCCGGACTGCAGCATCGGGACGATCGAGTCGGCGCCCAGTACCAGCACGGTCCAGCAGAACACCGCTGTCAGAATTGCAGCTGCCGCCTTGTCGATCTTCAACGGGTGTTCGAAGGCTATGCATAGATAGCCAATGACAAACACAACAGCCATAAATGCGTACATCTGGAAGCTCCATTTTGAAAAACCGCGCCGGGCGTTCGGGTTGCAATGGCTCGGTTGTCGGCAGGCTCAAAATAGGCGACTGGCTGTGCGAATGAATTAAGTTGGAAACCGCGATACGGAAGGGTGGATACCTGCGTCGTGAGCGGTTGAGCGTACGGTCGCCCCCGCTCGGGGCTCGCTTCGCTGCTTACTTCATGTCGTAGAGCTTTTCTGCTTCGGCTTGGGCCTGCCAGTTATTATTCGTATTTTCCTGTGCGGCATATGCACTAGCGGCACCGGTAGTAACTTGTCACCAGTCAATATTGATGGGCGTTGCTTTTAAGCAAAAAGGCCAGCACATCAAGTGCTGGCCTTCGGCTTCATTACAGACTGGCGATGCGCTTGCGCTGCTCTACCAGGCGGGCTTTAGCCTGTTCGGCTTCGGCCAGTTTGGCGCGCTCCTTCTCGATCACGTCCGCTGGCGCCTTGTCGACGAAGCCAGCATTGCCGAGCTTGCCGCCAACACGCTTCACTTCGCCATCCAACTTACCTATTTCCTTGTCGAGCCGGGCGAGTTCGGCGTCCTTGTCGATCAGTCCGGCCATGGGCACCAGTACCTGCATATCGCCGACCAGCGTCGTGGCGGACAGTGGCGGCTCCTCACCCGCTCCAAGCACGCGGACGCTTTCGAGCTTGGCCAGTTTTTTCAGTAGCGGCTCGTTATCGGTGAGGCGCCGCTGATCCAGTTCCGAGGCGCTGCCGAGGACCACATCGATACGCTTGGCCATGGAGATGTTCATCTCGCCACGAATCTGGCGGATGCCAAGCATGAATGTCTTGACCCACTCGATATCACCCTCCGCAGCTTCGTCGAGGCGCTCCGGATTGAATTCCGGCCAAGGTTGCAGCATGAGGGTTGGGCCAGATTTGCCGGCTAGCGGTGCGACGCGCTGCCAGATCTCTTCAGTGATAAAGGGCATGAACGGGTGCGCCAGCCGCAGCGCGGTTTCCAGCACGCGCACCAGGGTACGACGGGTGCCCCGCTGACGCTCGATGCTGGCGCTTTCGTCCCAGAGCACTGGCTTCACCAGTTCCAGGTACCAGGCGCAGTACTCGTCCCAGATGAATTCGTAGAGGGCCTGGGCGGCGAGATCGAAGCGGAAGGCCTCGAGCTGGCGGGTGACTTCGGCCTCGGTGCGCTGCAGCGCCGAGATGATCCAGCGATCAACCGAAGAAAGTTCGACCGGAGCGTCGGCCGCCGGAGCGCCGGCCGCCGGCTCGCCGTTGACTCCGGTGTCCTTGCCTTCGGTGTTCTCGAAGACGAAGTTCGCGGCGTTCCAGATCTTGTTACAGAAATTGCGGTAACCCTCGACGCGGCCCATGTCGAATTTGACGTCCCGGCCGGTTGAAGCCAAGGAACAGAAGGTGAAGCGCAGGGCATCGGTGCCGTAGCTGGCGATGCCTTCTGGGAACTCCGCGCGGGTCTGCTTGGCGATCTTTTCGGCGAGCTTGGGCTGCATCATGCCGCTGGTGCGCTTTTGCAGCAGCTCATCGAGAGTAATGCCATCGACGATGTCCAGCGGGTCGAGCACGTTACCCTTGGACTTGGACATCTTCTGGCCCTGGCCATCGCGAACCAGGCCGTGCACATAGACCGTCTTGAACGGAATCTGCCCTGTCAGGTGGGTCGACAGCATGATCATCCGGGCGACCCAGAAGAAGATGATGTCGAAGCCGGTGACCAGCACATCGGTCGGGTGGAAAGTCTTGAGGAAGTCAGTCTGCTCGGGCCAGCCGAGGGTCGAGAAGGTCCACAGACCGGAGCTGAACCAGGTGTCCAGCACGTCTTCGTCCTGACGCAATTCGACGTTGTTGCAAAGGTTGTACTTGCTGCGGACCTCAGCCTCATCGCGACCGACGTAGACGTTGCCCGCTTCGTCGTACCAGGCCGGAATACGATGGCCCCACCAGAGCTGGCGGCTGATGCACCAGTCCTGAATGTCGCGCATCCAGCTGAAATACATGTTCTCGTACTGTTTGGGCACGAACTGGATTTCGCCGCTTTCGACGGCGCGAATAGCCTTATCCGCTAACGGCTTGGTCGAGACGTACCACTGATCGGTCAGCCAGGGCTCAATAATGGTGCCGGAGCGGTCGCCGCGCGGGACTTTCAGTGCGTGGTCGTCGATTTTCTCGAGCAGGCTCATGGCCTCGAACTCGGCGACGATCGCCTTGCGCGCATCGAAACGGTCCATATGCGCGTAGCCGTCGGGCAGGCTGGCATCGAGCTTGTTGTTCGGTGTGCCGTCGATATTGAACACCTGCGCCTGGGCGAGTATCGCGGCGTTGCGGTCGAAGATGTTGATCAGCGGCAGGTGGTGACGCTTGCCGACTTCGTAGTCGTTGAAGTCATGTGCCGGGGTGATTTTCACGCAACCGGTGCCGAACTCGAGATCGACGTAATCGTCGGCGATGATCGGAATCAGACGGTTCACCAGCGGCAGCATGATGTGGCGGCCGATCAGGTTCTTGTAGCGCTCGTCTTCGGGATGTACTGCAACGGCAGCATCGCCGAGCATGGTTTCCGGACGGGTGGTGGCCACGACCAGATAATCCTGGCCGCCTGCTGTCTTGCAGCCATCGGCCAGTGGGTAGCGCAGGTGCCAGAGATGGCCCTTTTCGTCGTGGTTTTCGACTTCAAGATCGGAGATCGCCGTGTGTAGCTTGGTATCCCAGTTGACCAGGCGCTTGCCGCGGTAAATCAGGCCGTCTTCATGCAGCCGGACGAAGGCTTCCTTGACCGCGTTGGACAGGCCCGCATCCATGGTGAAGCGCTCACGCGACCAGTCTACCGATGAACCCAGGCGGCGGATCTGCCGCGTGATATTGCCGCCGGACTCGTCCTTCCATTCCCACACTTTCTTCAGGAACTTCTCGCGGCCCAGATCATGACGGCTGACGCCCTGCGCGCCCAGCTGTCGTTCTACCACCATCTGCGTGGCGATCCCCGCATGGTCCGTGCCTGGCTGCCAAAGGGTATTGCGACCTTGCATGCGGCGGAAACGAATCAGCGCGTCCATGATCGCGTTATTGAATCCATGACCCATGTGCAGGCTGCCGGTGACGTTCGGCGGCGGGATCATGATGGTGTAGGACTCGCCTGAACCCTGAGGCGCGAAATAGTTGTTCGACTCCCAGGTCTGATACCAGGAAGTTTCGATGGCGTGCGGCTGGTAGGTCTTGTCCATGCGGCGGGACCCTTAGAACGGCTAATCGGAAAAGCGGGCAAGTATAAAGGCAAAGTGTGTGAGCGGCAGAACCGCGATGCCGCTTTTGTCTCACCGCAGTGGATGATCCTGCCGGGACCGGGGAGCGAGCAGGGGCGCCGTCAGTGACGTCGCTGGGTGTGGCATCGACGAATCAAGGGCGGTGAGACTTGATCAGTTTTTCGGCGTGCGATTCCAGTCGGCGACGCAGCTCGGCTTCTATCTGCGGCACGAAATCATCGATCACCTCCTGCAAAATCAGCTGTGCTGCGGTGCGCAACTCATGATCGAGATGGCGTTCGGCAAGGGTGCGAAAGGCCGTGCGCACGGCCGGCTCGCGTGGCTCTACGTCGCTCTGTGTCGCTATGGCGGGGTCGCTCTCGACGACTTCCGACAGCACGGGAATGCTGTCTGGATCCAACGTCTCGCTCAGCATTGGTGGGTCCTGATCGCCGAGCAGGGCGCGAATGGACTCCAGATCGTCGAGCAGGTGGGCGGGTTTACGAGGTGGCGTTGGCGTCATGTACGGTGGTTCCGGGGGGTTGAGCATCCAGGCGGTAATGACGCTCCTGACACGGGCTTGTGGCCCGATACCGATCTTTGTTGACTGGTCGCTGAGGCGCGGAGTTCGCGGCGTCCGATGCTAGCGCTACAGTTCGACTCTCTTTGGATCATAGCCGCGCTGTCGATAGAGGCGAAAATTGTCGCGGCAAACGGTCAGCAGCTCCGGCTGCTGGTTGACGATCTCGATCACTCGGCTGAACTGGTCGGTATGCGGTGACAGCGTCGGCGAAAGATTGATCAGCAGGCCCTGCGCTGTTGCCGGTGGCTGCTCCAGACCTATTACCACCGGGGCATGCGGATCGTCTTCATGAAGGCCGTGCGGAATGAAGCGTTCGGCACGGAAGCTCCAGAGCAACTCGTCGAGTTCGGCGCACTGATTGGCATCATGGCAGCGAATGAAAACCGCCATGCCGTACTGCCAGCCTTTGCTCGCCAGCTGGCAGGCCGCTCGGGTGCGGCCTGCCGGTTCGCTGTCAGGCAGTACGTAGAACTCGATACGCGTCATGCCGAGGTTCCGCTCGCGTGCCTCATGGCTGCTCCGCTCTATCCAGCAAATACTGAGTCAGCAGCGGTACGGGACGACCAGTAGCGCCTTTTTCCTTACCGCCGCTTATCCAGGCGGTGCCGGCGACGTCCAGGTGCGCCCAAGGGTAGGCTTTGGTGAAGCGCGACAGGAAGCAGGCCGCGGTAATGGTGCCGGCCTTGGGGCCACCGATGTTGGCGATGTCGGCGAAGGGGCTGTCCAGTTGCTCCTGATATTCGTCGAACAGTGGCAGCTGCCAGGCTCGATCGTCAGCTTTTTGGCCGGCACCCAGTATCTGCTCCAGCAACTCGTCGTCATTGCCCAGCAGGCCGGATGTGTTGCTGCCCAGCGCAACGATGCATGCACCGGTGAGGGTGGCCACATCAATGACGGCGCGCGGCTTGAATCGCTCGGCGTAAGTCAGCGTGTCGCACAGCACCAGACGGCCTTCGGCGTCGGTATTGAGAATCTCGACAGTCTGGCCGCTCATGGTGGTGACGATATCGCCCGGTCGCGTGGCACCGCCGCTGGGCATGTTCTCCGCGCAGGCGAGCAAGCCGACAAGATTGATCGGCAATTGCAGTTCCAATGCGGCGCGGAAGGTGCCGAGCACGCTGGCGGCGCCACACATGTCGTACTTCATCTCGTCCATGCCCTGGCCCGGCTTGAGGCTGATACCACCGGTATCGAAGGTGATGCCCTTACCAACGAGCGCATAGGGTTGTTCACCTTTCTTGCCACCGTTGTACTGCATGACGACGATACAGCCCGGCTGCTCGCTACCCTGGGATACCGCGAGAAAAGAACCGGCGCCGAGTTCACGCAGCTTCTTTTCGTCCAGTACCTCGACTTTAAGGCCTTTGAAAGTCTTACCGAGCTGCTTGGCCTGCTCGGCTATATAGCTTGGATGGCAAATGTTCGGCGGCAGATTGCCGAGGTCACGGGCGAAGCTCATGCCGGCGGTGATTGCGGCTGCGTGACGCGCGGCATGCTCAACCTGAGCCTGTTCCGCTTTGTCGGCAAGCAGGGTGATCTTGCGCAGCGCCGGGGCGTCGTTCTTCTTGCTCTTGAACTGATCGAACACGTACTGACCGTCCGTCAGCACTTCGACCAGCACGCGGGTGCGTGCGTAGGTGTCGCGGTCTTTGACCTGGACGTCCTGCAAGGCGAAGGTCGCATCTGTACCGCCCAAACCTTTGAGAATACCGAGTGCGGCACTGACGGCCTTGCGCCACTGGCGACCATCCAGTTCACCGTTCTTACCGGTGCCCACCAGCAAGACGCGATCGGCCTTCAGGTTCGGCAGGTTATGCAGCAGCAGGGTCTGTCCCGGCTTGCCTTGCAGATCACCACGCTTGAGTACGGCACTGATGGCGCCACCGCTGGCCTCGTCCACGCTTTGCGTGGTGACGCCGAGTTCACGGTTCTCACCCACCGCCAGAACCAGAGTGGCTGTTTTTACCGCAACTGCTTTGGTGTTTTTAACAACAAATTCCATGGCGTCGAGTCCCCAAGACAAAGAGTCGGGTTTACAGGATAATGCCGGGCTTATTTTCCGGTGGTTCGTCCACCGGGGCGTTGGGAATGCTGCATGGTTTTCCAACGTCCTGTTGCGGGCGGACCGGCTACTTGGCGGCTAGTTTGAGCGTAGCCGCCGGAGCCTGACAACCCTGGAGTGTCCGGTTTGATCGTCTTTCGTTACCTGTCCCGTGAGCTTCTGGTCACCCTGAGCGCCGTTAGCGCTGTGTTGCTGGTGATCATCATGAGTGGCCGTTTCATCAAATATCTGGCGCAGGCCGCGCAGGGGCTGCTCGATCCGGGCGTGCTGCTGATGATCATGGGTTTTCGCCTGCCGGGCTTTCTCCAACTGATCCTGCCGCTGGGCCTGTTTCTCGGTATTTTGTTGGCTTATGGTCGGCTCTACCTCGATAGCGAGATGACTGTCCTCTCCGCGACGGGTATGAGCCAACGCCGGCTGTTGGTCTACAGTCTGGCTCCGGCCGCGCTGATCGCCGCGCTCGTTGGCTGGCTGAGTCTTGGTTTGGCACCGCAAGGCGTAGCCGAGGTTGATCGCATTCTTAACGAACAGGATTCGCTGACCGAATTCGATACGCTGATCCCCGGACGCTTCCAGACGCTGCGTGACGGCACCCGCGTGACTTATACGCGCGAGTTGACTGACGATCGCACTGAACTGGCCGGCGTTTTCATATCCGAAACCAATCTTTCCAGCGCCACTGGCGAGAAACGCGGGCTATCCGTGCTAGTGGCAGAAAGTGGTCGTCAGGAAATCCAGCCTGACGGAAGCCGTTACCTGATTCTCGAAAATGGCTATCGCTACGACGGTAATCCAGGTCAGGCCAATTATCGAGCGATCCAGTACGACACCTATGGCGTGCTATTGCCCAAGCCGGAAGTCAGCATCGAGCTGAGCGAGCGCGAGGCGCTACCTACCAGCGAACTGCTCGGCAACGATGACATTCGACTGCAGTCCGAGTTGCAGTGGCGGCTGTCGCTGCCGCTGCTGGTATTCATCGTCACATTACTGGCAGTGCCGCTGTCGAAAGTGAATCCACGTCAGGGACGCTTTCTCAAGCTGCTACCCGCGATTCTCTTGTACATGACTTATCTGGCATTGCTGATCGCTGCCCGTGGCTGGCTGGACAAGGGGCGAATTCCAGCGGCATTGGGGCTCTGGTGGGTGCATGGGGTCTTCTTTGCTATCGGAGTGTTGATGCTCTACTGGGAAACGCTGAAACTCGCTATCAGCAAGCGCCGTGCGATTTCGGGGGTGGCACATGCGTAAGCTCGATCGCTATATCGGCAGCCATGTGCTGCTGGCGATTCTGACCGTGCTCGGCATCATCGTCGGGCTGGCGCTGCTGTTCGCGTTCATCGACGAACTGGGCGATGTGAAGGGCAGCTACGGCACGCTGAACGCCGCCGTCTATGTATTGCTCACGACACCCGCGCGGATCTACGAAATGTTGCCGATGGCGGCGCTGATCGGCTGCCTCATCGGCCTCGGCGCGCTCGCCAGCAGCAGCGAATTGACCATCATGCGTGCCGCCGGTGTTTCCCTCGGGCGCATCGTGCTGGCCGTGATGAAGCCGATGCTGTTGCTGATGCTGATCGGCGTGTTGATCGGTGAGTACGTGGCGCCCTGGAGCGAAAACATCGCTCAGGCCAATCGCTCATCGGCGCAGGGTGCGGGTGAGGCGCAAAGCAGCAAGCGCGGTCTCTGGCATCGGCAAGGCGAAGAATTCGTGCACATCAACGCAGTGCAGCCGAGTGGCCTGCTGCTAGGCATCACCCGCTACCGCTTCGATGATCAACGGCAGCTGTTATCGGCCAGCTTCGCTCGTCGGGCGCGCTACGATGACGACCACTGGCAACTCAGTGACGTTTCCACGACACATTTTCGCGGCGATCACACCGAGGTGATTAAGGCTGCTGACGAACGCTGGGATGTGCAGCTGACACCGCAGCTGGTCAGCACGGTAGTGATGGAGCCTGATGCATTGTCCATCACCGGGCTGTGGAGTTATATCCATTACCTGGGTGAGCAGGGTTTGAATAACGGACGCTACTGGTTGGCATTCTGGAGCAAGGTGTTGCAGCCAGCAGTGACGGTTGCCCTGGTGTTACTGGCAATTTCGTTCATTTTCGGCCCGTTGCGCTCAGTCACACTCGGACAGCGCATCTTCACCGGAGTCATCGTCGGCTTCGTGTTCCGCATTTTGCAGGACTTGCTAGGCCCCGCCAGCCAGGTGTTCGGCTTCTCGCCCTTGCTGGCGGTGGCGGTTCCGGCTGGGATCTGTGCGCTGGCAGGTGTCTGGTTGTTGCGGCGGGCGGGCTAAGCGGGAAAACGACAGAAGCGCTGAAGGCTGGGAAAGCGGGCGAAAAAGCGGGCCGGACTTTATTGGAGTGCAATGAGCGAGAGTGGCATGGCAGGGATTTGGCACAAACCGCATCCTGTCCTCCAGCCTCCAGCCTCCAGCCTCCAGCCTCCAGCCTCCAGCCTCCAGCCTATTTCTTATGAATGTTCTTCGGTAGCTGAACGACCTGACTCTCTGAATATATGTCGTGCCAGGTACGGTGCTGCTTATCCCAAAGCATCCACCAATAGCCCAGTCCGAAGACAAGCCAGGAGATGATGGCGATCAGAAAGCGCAGCAGTGCCTGCCAGGGGTCGAGGGCGCTGCCGTCGGCATTCTGGATGCGTACACCCCAGACCTGCATGCCGAGCGTCTGACCGTTGTGTGTCCAAAACTTGGCGAAGAAGCCGAACAGGCTGAACAACAATAGGGTGGACAGGATCGGGTCGATATCCAGACCACCTGTTTCTGCCAGCGCCGTGAGCCCTTCGCTGCCATAGAGCAGGCGCAATACGACCTGCTGGTAGAGCAGGGTAACCACCATCATCAGTGCAATCGAAAGAAATGAATCGTAGAAGATTGCGGCGAGTCGGCGGATCAGGCCGGCGGCTGGGAACTGGCCTTGCGGGCTGAGCAGATGGTTGCGCATGGGCGTCTCGTTGGAAATGGCAGGCGCGCATTCTACGGAATCGCGCACATAAAAAAGCCCCTGATGTCGCCATCAGGGGCTTTTCGGAGCGGGGCTTATTCCTGGACTTGAACCTGGTCAGCCTGCATGCCTTTTTGACCTTGCACAGCGACGAAGCTAACTTTCTGACCTTCTTTCAGGCTCTTGAAGCCATTGCCTTCGATCGCGCGGAAGTGCACGAACAGATCCGGACCGCTCTCGGGAGTGATGAAACCAAAACCTTTCTCGTCGTTAAACCACTTGACGGTACCGCTCTGACGATTCGACATAGCTTTGTGTCCTTGAAACTCAATAGTAGAAACGCCTCTGCAAAGGGCAGAAAGCGGAGACTGGTTGCAAGGAGTAAAGAGTCGAGCGGGATGTAGCGGATCTGAAGATCTACTGCACCAGGTCACGATTCAACGGCGACCCATGCAAACACAGTGGGCACACTCTACGATAACTCGCCGGCCGATGCCAAGCCCTCGGAGTCATAGAATTTGTCCGCTGCAAGCAGCGTTTTTCAGCAGATTGAGGTGTTGCGGGTGAACTTGTTGATGCCGCTCGGACCCACCTTCGGTGGCTCCAGTTGAATCGCGACGATGCCGTTATAACGAATGACTTGAAGTGTCGCTCCGCTATATCGACTCGATGAAGCGTGTTGCGAGGGGGCGGATACCGCTACTGCTGTGCGGCTCCCCAATACCAAAGGCTTCGGCTGCCCGTGGTTCTGATTATGGTGCCTCGAGAGAGACTCGAACTCTCACGTTGTTACCAACGGCGGATTTTGAATCCGCTGCGTCTACCGATTCCGCCATCGAGGCACAGTGGCGGCGAAGTATAAGGATGCGATACGAAGCGGTCAATCGTCTGGCGTGGTCAGATTGAGGTGTTTCCGCTAAGCTTTGCGCCCCCAAAGCCCCGTGCTGATCAAATTTTCAATGCAAGTCTCCGATTTCTCCTTCCAGCTCCCAGATTCACTGATCGCTCGTCATCCACTGGCCGAGCGTCGTGCCAGTCGGCTGCTGGTGCTCGATGGCCCGACCGGCCAGCTGGCCCATCATGGCTTCGCCGAGCTACTCGACTATTTGCTCCCCGGCGATCTGATGGTCTTCAACGATACGCGAGTGATTCCGGCGCGCCTGTTTGGGCAGAAGGACACCGGCGGCAAGGTCGAGGTGCTTGTCGAGCGGGTGCTCGATGACCGTCGGGTGCTGGCGCATGTCCGCTCGAGCAAATCGCCTAAGCCGGGAGCGAGAATTCACATTGATGGGGGCGGCGAAGCGTTGATGCTGGCTCGGCATGAGGCGTTGTTCGAGTTGGAGTTCGGAGAAGACGTGTTGCCGTTGCTGGAGCGCGTCGGTCATATGCCGTTGCCCCCTTATATAGATCGCCCGGACGAAACCGCTGATCGTGAGCGTTACCAGACGGTTTATGCGCAGCGGGCGGGTGCCGTTGCGGCGCCCACTGCGGGTCTGCATTTCGACACGGCGTTGCTGGCGGCGCTGCAGGAGAAAGGCGTCGAGCGTGCGTTCGTCACGCTGCACGTCGGTGCGGGCACCTTCCAGCCAGTGCGTGTCGATCACATCGAAGAGCATCACATGCATCGTGAATGGCTCGAGGTCGGTCAGGATGTCGTCGACGCGGTCGCGGCTTGTCGGGCGAGGGGCGGCAGGGTGGTTGCGGTAGGCACCACCAGTGTTCGGTCGTTGGAAAGCGCGGCTCGCGACGGCGTGCTCAAGCCCTTCAGCGGCGACACGGACATTTTTCTTTACCCGGGCAAGCCCTTTCATGTCGTCGATGCACTGGTCACCAATTTTCATCTGCCTGAATCGACGCTATTGATGCTGGTTTCCGCGTTTGCAGGTTATCCGCAAACCATGGCTGCCTATGCCGAGGCTATCGCCAGGGGTTATCGGTTCTTCAGTTATGGCGATGCCATGTTCATCACGCGTAATCCGGCCCCGCGCGGCCCCGAGGATTCCCAATGAGTCGTACCAGCCACATGTCCTTCGAATTGCTCGCGACCGAGGGAAGGGCGCGCCGTGGGCGTCTGACCTTTCCGCGCGGCACAGTGGAAACTCCGTCGTTCATGCCGGTGGGCACTTACGGCACGGTAAAAGGCATGCTGCCCCGGGATATCGAGGCGATCGGGGCGCAGATAATTCTGGGTAACACGTTCCATCTATGGCTGCGGCCCGGGACCGAGGTGATCAAGGCGCACGGTGACCTGCATGATTTCATGCAGTGGCAAGGTCCGATCCTGACCGACTCCGGCGGTTTCCAGGTGTTCAGTCTGGGTGCGATGCGCAAGATCAAGGAGGAGGGCGTCTACTTCGCTTCGCCGGTCGATGGCGCAAAGGTCTTCATGGGGCCGGAAGAGTCGATGCAGGTACAGCGCGAGCTCGGATCGGACATCGTGATGATCTTCGACGAATGCACGCCCTATCCGGCCGACGAAGATGTTGCGCGGCGTTCGATGGAGCTATCGCTGCGCTGGGCGCGTCGTTCCAAGGATGCCCACGGCGACAGCTCGGCCGCTCTGTTCGGTATCGTCCAGGGTGGTATGCATGAGTCGCTGCGCATGCGCTCGCTTGAGGGTCTCAGCGAGATCGGTTTCGATGGCTTGGCGATCGGCGGGCTCTCAGTTGGCGAGCCGAAGGAAGAAATGATCCGTGTGCTCGATTTTCTTCCGCCACAAATGCCGGCCGACAAACCGCGCTACCTGATGGGTGTAGGCAAGCCGGAAGACCTCGTTGAAGGCGTACGCCGCGGTGTGGATATGTTCGATTGCGTGATGCCAACCCGCAACGCACGCAACGGTCATTTGTTTACCGACAGCGGAGTAGTCAAGATTCGCAACGCCATGCATCGACATGACGATTCGCCGCTGGATGCCGGTTGCGACTGTTACACCTGTAAACACTTCTCCCGCGCATATCTTCATCATCTGGACAAATGCGGCGAAATGCTGGGCAGCATGTTAAATACAATCCATAACTTGCGACATTACCAGCGGCTTATGGCTGGTTTACGCGATGCTATCCAACAGGGTACATTGGCGGCCTTTGTCGACGCCTTCTATGCCAAGCGCGGCCTGCCAACCCCGCCGCTTGCGTGACGAATCCATAACTAACTGATCTCTGCAACAGGAGTGCTACATGAGCTTTCTGATTCCCGCCGCCTACGCTCAAGAGGCTGCCGCTGGTCCCGCTGGTAGTGGTTTCGAGTGGCTGTTTCTGGTCGGCTTTCTGGTCATCTTCTATCTGATGATCTGGCGTCCGCAGGCCAAACGCGCCAAAGAGCACAAGAACCTCATCGGCGGCCTGCAAAAGGGCGACGAAGTGGTTACCTCTGGCGGCATCGCGGGCAAGGTCACCAAGGTGTCCGACGACTTCGTCGTAATCGAAGTTTCCGATTCGGTGGAGCTGAAGTTCCAGAAAGTGGCGATTGCCGCAACGCTGCCCAAGGGCACGCTGAAAGCCATCTGAGCTGACTTCTACTCAATACCAACGACGGGGCGCGCAAGGCGCCCCGCGTCATTAGACGGGCTGCGTCATGCTCAATAGATTTCCCCTTTGGAAGTACCTGCTGATATTGGTCGTGCTAGGCATCGCGGTCATCTACTCGGCACCCAACCTGTACCCGGACGATCCGGCCGTTCAGATCACCGGAGCCACGACCTCGCTCGACGTCACCGAAGCCGATCTCGATCGCGCCAGCAAGGCGCTTGTCGAGGCCGGCATCGATGTCAAGGCAACGAGTCTGGACGAGCAGGGCCGCGGTGGCCTGTTGCGACTGACCGATCAGGACGACCAGCTCCCGGCCAAGGACTTGGTTCGTCGTGCGCTGGGCGATGCTTACGTGGTTGCGCTCAACCTGGCGCCGACGACGCCCGATTGGTTGCGCAATCTGGGCGCGAGCCCGATGAAGCTAGGGTTGGATCTGTCCGGCGGCGTGCATTTCTTGCTCGAAGTCGACATGGACAAGGCCATCGAGACGCGCCTCAACGTCTATGAAGGCGAGGTTAAGAGTCTGCTGCGCAAAGAGCGCGTGCGTTATCGTAGCCTTCCGCAAGCGACCAACGCGGTTCAGCTCGGTTTCGCCGATGAGGCGACCCTGTCGGCGGCTCAGTCGCTGATCCGCAAGAACTTCAACGATTTCGACCTGACCTCCATCGAGCGCAATGGCCAGCAGGTGCTGCGCCTGACTATTACCGAGGCCAAGCTGGCCGAGATTCGTGAGTACTCGATCAAGCAGAACCTGACGACCGTCCGTAATCGGGTCAATGAGCTGGGTGTCTCCGAGCCGTTGGTTCAGCGCCAGGGCGCCAACCGCATCGTCGTCGAACTGCCGGGCGTACAGGACACTGCAGAAGCCAAGCGTATTCTCGGCAAGACCGCGAACCTGGAGTTCCGCCTCGCTGCCGAGCCTGATGCGCCGCGCGCTACGACCGAAGCCTTCGAGTTCCGTCAGGAGGGCCGTCCGCCTGCTCAGTTGGAGCGTAGTCTGATCATCACCGGTGACCAGGTCACCGATGCCCAGGCTAGCTACGACGAGAATGGTCGTCCGCAGGTCAATATCCGCCTGGATGGTCATGGCGGCGACCTGATGAGTCGCGCCACGCGCAACAACGTCGGCCGCAGCATGGCGGTAATCTTTATCGAGCAGCGTCCGACCACGCGTTACGTCAAGCAGATGGTCGACGGTGTCGAGCAGGAAGTGCGCATCGAGACCTTCCAGGAAGAGAAGAAAATCATCAGCCTGGCGACCATCCAGTCGCCGCTGGGCAGTCAGTTCCGTATCACCGGTCTGGATGGTCAGGGTGAATCGTCCGAGCTGGCTTTGCTGCTTCGTGCGGGCGGCCTCGCTGCGCCGATGTATTTTGCCGAAGAGCGCACCATTGGCCCAAGCCTTGGTGCGGAGAACATCAAGCTCGGTGTTGAAGCTGCAATGTGGGGTTTTCTCTTCGTCGCGGTATTTATGGTGCTGATCTACAAGTTCTTCGGTGTGTTGGCAACCGTTGCACTGATGTTCAACATGGTTGTGTTGACTGCGTTGATGTCGTTGCTGGGTGCGACCCTGACGCTGCCTGGTATTGCCGGTATCGTGCTCACCATGGGTATGGCGGTGGACGCCAACGTGCTGATCTTCTCGCGTATACGGGAGGAGATAGCCAACGGCATGTCGATCCAGCGAGCGATTCATGAAGGTTTCGATCGAGCGTTCTCGGCGATTGTCGACGGAAACCTGACCACGCTGCTGGTCGGCGGCATTCTGTTTGCCATGGGCACTGGTCCGATCAAAGGGTTCGCCGTCACGCTTTCACTCGGGATTTTGACCTCCATGTTCACCGCCATCATCGTGACCCGCGCCATGGTCAACCTGATCTATGGTGGCCGCGATCTCAAGAAGTTGTGGATTTAAGGGGCTAGCACGATGAAACGTGTAATCAATTTCATGGGCGTGCGCCATGTGGCGTTTGCCCTGACTGTACTGCTCACGCTTGCTTCGCTCGGTAGTCTGGCGGTGAAAGGACTGAATTTCGGCCTGGATTTCACTGGCGGAACATTGATCGAGCTGTCCTACGAGCAGCCGGTGGCGCTGGATCAGGTGCGGGAGCAGCTTTCCAATTCTGGCTTCGGTGAAGCCGTGGTGCAGAGCTTCGGTGCGACGACCGACGTGCTGGTGAGGATGCCAGGCGACGATCCGATGCTGGGTGAGCGTATCGCCGATGCACTGCGAGGCGGTGAAGGCGTCAGTGTCATCACTGTCAAGCGCGTCGAGTTCGTAGGGCCGGCGGTAGGTGAGGAGCTGCGTGATCAGGGTGGGCTCGGCATGTTGCTCGCGCTGGGCGGCATTCTCGTCTATGTCGCCTTTCGCTTTCAGTGGAAGTTCGGGTTGGGTGCGGTGCTTTCGCTGTTCCACGACGTGATTCTGGTGCTGGGTGTCTTTTCGTTGTTCCAAATCTCCTTCGATCTGACAGTGCTGGCGGCAGTGCTCGCGGTGATCGGGTACTCATTGAACGACACCATCGTAATCTTCGACCGGATCCGCGAGAACTTCCGCATGCTGCGCAAGGCCGAGCTGCTGGAAAACATCAATATATCCACGACGCAGACATTGCTCCGTACCCTGGCTACCTCGGTATCCACATTGCTTGCGGTGGGCGCGCTGATGGTCTTCGGTGGCGAAAACCTCTGGGGGTTCTCGTTGGCGCTCTTGATTGGTGTCGGTGCCGGCACTTACTCGTCGGTCTATATCGCAGGCATGTTGCTGGTGTGGCTCAAGCTGACACGTGACGACCTGATCCCGCCGGTGGTCGAAGAGGTTGATGAGCGACCCTGACTATTTTCTGAACTACTGACGGGCTGGTTTGTCCAATTGCGCCGCAGTGGGTCTCGCCCGTCAGAAGAAGGAAGATGCAGTGAACAAGTCGATGCTGGTTGGTACCGTTCTAGGTGCGGTAGTAGTCACCGCGGGTGGTGCTTTCGCCACCTACACGCTGGTTGGTCGAGGGCCGCAGTTCGCCGAAGTGCTGGCGGTTGAGCCAATCAAGGAAACCATCAAGACGCCCCGAGAGGTCTGCAAGGAGGTGACGGTCACGCGGCAGCGGCCGGTTCAGGACGCCAATAGAATTGCCGGTACGGCAGTAGGTGCGGTCGTTGGTGGGTTGCTCGGCAACCAGATCGGCGGCGGCAATGGCAAGAAGATCGCCACGGTTGCCGGTGCAGTAGGTGGCGGTTATGCCGGTAACCAAGTGCAGGGCCGGATGCAGGCGAATGACACCCACACCACCACCGAAACTCGCTGCAATACCGTGACAGACAGCCACGACAAAGTCGTCGGGTATGAAGTCAAGTACGATCTGGATGGGGAGATCGGTCAGGTTCGGATGGATCGAGATCCTGGCAACAGAATTCCGTTTCGCGATGGTCAGCTGGTGCTGACGCAGCAGTGAGCTGGCTCGAGGAACAAAAAAACGCCCATTTGGGCGTTTTTTTTAGCTGTTTTTCTAGCGCTTCAGCGAGGGCGTCAAGTGTGGCTGGATTGCGGTCAGTACAGCCTTGAAGCACTTGGTATTGCCGGCGACGATCTGGCCTTTTTCGAGAAAGTCGTGGCTACCGCTGAAGTCGCTGACCAAGCCGCCCGCTTCCTGAATCAGTAGCGCGCCGGCGGCCATGTCCCATTCGGAAAGTCCGAACTCCCAGAAAGCGTCGTAACGACCGGCGGCAACATAGGCCAGATCTAGGCTGGCAGCGCCGGCGCGACGCAGGCCAGCGGTCTGTCCAACCAAGCTGCGAAACATGTTGAGGTAGCTGTCCAGGTTGTCCATCTGCCCATCGCGGAACGGAAAGCCAGTGCCGAGCAGGGCGCCTTCAAGGCTTTTGCGCGTGCCCACACGCAGGCGGCGCCCGTTGAGTGCGGCGCCACGGCCGCGGCTCGCAGTGAATTCTTCTTGGCGCACCGGGTCGAGGACCACTGCATGCTCAAGGCGGCCACGATATTTGCAAGCGATGCTCACTGCGTAGTGTGGGACGCCTCGCAAAAAGTTGGTGGTGCCATCCAGCGGGTCGATCACCCACAGATAATCTGCGCCGTCACCGCTGCCTTCCAGCAGGCCGCCTTCTTCCCCGAGAATGCCGTGGTTCGGATAGGCCTTGCGCAGAGCCGCAGTGATGAGTTGCTCCGCGGTGCGATCGATTTCGGAGACGTAATCGCGCGCATCCTTTTCGCTAACCGAGATCACGTCCAGGCGCTCGGTGGAACGAACAATCATTTCGCCAGCGCTTCGGGCGGCGCGCAGCGCGATATTCAGCATGGGCTGCATCGATCAAATACCTGGTCGTTTAAAGAAAGCCGGCAATTCTATCAGAAAGCTTGGTCGGATGTTGCGGTGGAGGTCATCGAGACGGCCAATAGCGAAGGCGCGGGCGCTTCCTGTAAGCTTTCGGTTTGCTTTCCCTGCGAGAACGACAGTGTCGCTTCAGAACATTCGTGTGGTGTTGGTCAATACCAGTCACGCTGGCAACATCGGTGGTGCGGCCAGGGCCATGAAAAATATGGGGCTGTCCCGATTGATCCTGGTGGATCCAGAGGATTTCCCTAGCCCGAATGCCGTTGCGCGCGCATCTGGCGCGACGGATATTCTCGATTCGGCGCAGATAGTGGCAACGCTTGAGGAGGCGCTGGTGGGTTGCAGTCTAGTGCTGGGCACCAGCGCACGTGACCGGCGTATACCCTGGCCACTGTTAGATCCACGTGAAACCGGCTCGGTCTGTTTGGAGCAGATCGAGCGGGGCGGCGAGGTCGCGTTGGTGTTCGGGCGCGAATATGCCGGGCTGACCAATGAGGAGCTTCAGCGTTGTCAGTATCATGTGCACATTCCGTCCGACCCAAATTTCAGTTCGCTGAATCTGGCTGCGGCGGTTCAGGTACTTGCCTATGAAGTGCGTATGGCTTGGCTGGCGGCAAGCGGTAAGCCAAGCAAGGTGGAGAGGCTTGAGACCACTTCGATGCTCAACTCGCAGCCGGTAACTGCGGACGAGCTCGAACACTACTATGGGCATCTAGAGCGGACTCTGATCGAGATAGGCTTTCTCGATCCGCTGAAACCCCGGCACCTGATGCCGCGTCTGCGCAGACTCTACGGCCGCAGCGGTATAAGCAGGCTGGAAATGAATATTCTGCGCGGGATTCTTACCGAAACCCAAAAAGCCGTCCGCGGCGAACCCCACAAGCGGAGATCAGATTGATGTTCGAACGCATGCGCGAAGATATCCAGAGCGTCTTCCATCGCGATCCGGCAGCGCGTAACGCATTCGAGGTGATCACCTGCTACCCGGGGCTGCACGCTGTCTGGTTTCATCGGGTTTCCCATTGGTTGTGGGTAAGCGACTGCAAATGGCTGGCGCGGATGACCTCGAATTTGGCGCGCTGGCTAACCGGAATCGAGATCCATCCGGGGGCACAGATCGGTCGGCGTTTCTTTATCGATCATGGAATGGGCATCGTTATCGGCGAGACAGCCCAGATCGGCGACGATGTGACGCTTTACCATGGGGTGACTCTGGGTGGCACCAGCTGGAACAAGGGTAAGCGTCACCCCACGCTCGAGGACGGCGTGATCGTTGGTGCCGGGGCGAAGATTCTTGGCCCGTTCACGATCGGCGCAGGGGCTAAGGTCGGTTCCAATGCGGTCGTTACACGGGCGATTCCGGCTGGCGCAACTGCTGTCGGAATTCCAGGTCGCGTCATTATCAAGTCGGACGATATTCGGGAGGCCAAGCGCAAGGCCATCGCCGAAAAGATCGGCTTCGATGCCTACGGCGTGACCGAAGACATGCCCGACCCTGTGGCGCGAGCCATTGGCCAACTGCTCGATCACGTCCAGGCTGTCGAGGAGCGTATGGAAGGCATGTGCAAGGCATTGACGGCGCTCGGCAGCGATTACTGCGCGAAGAAAATGCCGGAGCTGCGCGAAGAAGATTTTGCCGAGGTTAAAGATGGCGGTGACGAGGCTCGCCCCTGAGTGCGGTCGGCCGGGCGGACTGCTATGATGAGCGCCGCTCGTCGAGCGCTGCTTTATCTTTTTCCTCAACTGTGCGGCTAAGTCCGAGTGATTTAATAGGTCTTATAGTTGATCTAAATACTCGGGTATTGCATACTTGCGCCAAACCATGATGCTTGGTGCAAACCGATGCGATTGACTACTAAAGGCCGTTACGCCGTCACTGCGATGCTCGACCTTGCGCTGCATGCGCAACACGGGCCGGTGTCTCTTGCGGATATTTCCGAGCGGCAGGGCATCTCCCTTTCCTATCTCGAACAGCTATTCGCCAAACTGCGCCGTGGCAGTCTGGTGACAAGCGTTCGCGGGCCGGGTGGGGGCTATCAGCTCTCTCGAGAAATGGCTGGTATTCAGGTTGCCCAAGTCATCGACGCGGTCAACGAATCCGTCGATGCCACTCGCTGTCAGGGATTGGGCGATTGTCATTCGGGTGATACCTGTCTGACCCATCATTTATGGTGCGATTTGAGTCAGCAGATTCATGAGTTTCTAAGCGGTATCAGTCTGGCGGACCTGGTTATGCGCCGCGAGGTGCAGGAAGTTGCACTGCGCCAGGATATGCGCCGCGCCAATGGCCACACTCCGCGACTAGATAAGATCGAAGCGTCCGCCGTTGAATGAGCGGGACGACTGCCTGATAGGAGATACCTGATGAAGTTGCCGATTTACCTGGATTACTCCGCTACCACACCGGTCGATCCTCGCGTTGCCGAGAAGATGGTCGAGTGCCTCACTGCCGAAGGTAACTTCGGGAATCCGGCTTCGCGTTCTCACGCATTTGGCTGGAAGGCGGAAGAAGCTGTTGAGAATGCACGTCGCCAGGTTGCCGAGCTGGTCAATGCAGATCCTCGCGAAATCGTCTGGACCTCGGGTGCGACCGAGTCGGACAACTTGGCGATCAAAGGTGTCGCGCATTTCTATGCCTCGAAGGGCAAGCACATCATCACCAGCAAGATCGAGCATAAAGCGGTTCTTGATACGACCCGCCAGCTTGAACGCGAAGGTTTCGAGGTCACGTACATTGAGCCGGGCGAAGACGGTGTGATCACCCCGGCGATGGTCGAAGCGGAACTGCGCGATGACACCGTGCTGGTCTCCATCATGCATGTGAATAACGAGATCGGAACGATCAACGATATCGCCGCCATCGGTGAGCTCACTCGCTCCCGTGGCGTGCTGTTTCATGTCGACGCCGCCCAGTCCACCGGTAAGGTCGAGATCGACCTTGAAACCATGAAGGTCGACCTGATGTCCTTCTCGGCGCACAAAACCTACGGCCCTAAAGGTGTCGGTGCCCTGTATGTCCGTCGCAAGCCGCGTGTTCGTCTGGAAGCGCAGATGCACGGTGGCGGCCATGAGCGCGGCATGCGTTCGGGTACGCTGGCAGCCCATCAGTCGGTGGGCATGGGTGAGGCGTTCCGTATTGCCAAGGAAGAAATGGCGGCAGAGAACGAGCGGATTCGCTCGCTGCGCGATCGCTTTTTCAAACAGGTCGAACATCTCGAAGAGCTTTACGTGAACGGTAGTATGACGTCCCGGGTTCCTCACAACCTGAACCTGAGCTTCAACTACGTGGAAGGCGAATCGCTGATCATGGCGCTCAAGGATCTGGCGGTTTCTTCCGGTTCGGCTTGTACCTCTGCTTCGCTGGAGCCGTCCTACGTGCTCCGGGCGCTTGGCCGCAACGACGAGCTTGCGCATAGCTCGATTCGTTTCACTTTCGGCCGTTTCACCACTGAAGAAGAAGTCGACTATGCCGCGCAGAAGGTCAGCGAGGCGGTCACCAAGTTGCGTGAGCTTTCACCCTTGTGGGACATGTTCAAGGATGGCGTAGACATTTCGCAGGTCGAGTGGGCTGCCCACTGAACCGTCGAGTTCCGCATAGCCTGATTCATTGAGGATTGCACCATGGCATACAGTGACAAGGTCATCGACCATTATGAAAATCCCCGCAACGTCGGCAAGTTCGACGCTGAGGATCCATCCATCGGCACCGGCATGGTCGGCGCCCCGGCCTGCGGCGATGTAATGCGCCTGCAGATCAAGGTCAACGAACAGGGCATCATCGAAGATGCCAAGTTCAAGACCTATGGCTGCGGTTCGGCCATCGCCTCCAGCTCCCTTGCTACCGAGTGGATGAAGGGCAAGACGCTGGAAGAGGCCGAAACCATCAAGAACACTCAGCTGGCCGAAGAGCTGGCGCTGCCGCCGGTGAAGATCCACTGCTCGGTATTGGCTGAGGATGCCATCAAGGCGGCCGTTCGCGATTATCGCGAGAAGAAAGGGTTGCCACAGGTCTGAAGGAGGTATCGATGGCTATCAGCATGACGGCCGCCGCCGCCGACCACGTACGCCGCTCCCTTGATGGACGCGGCAAGGGCCTTGGCGTTCGGTTGGGCGTACGCACCACAGGCTGTTCCGGTTTGGCATATGTGCTTGAGTTTGTTGATGAGGCGGCTGCAGAGGATTCGGTCTTCGACAATCACGGCGTCAAGGTCATCATCGATCCGAAGAGCCTGGTTTATCTCGATGGTACGGAGCTCGACTTCGTGCGCGAGGGGCTGAACGAAGGGTTCAAGTTCAATAACCCCAACGTCCGTGGCGAATGCGGCTGCGGCGAAAGCTTCAACATCTGAGGACGCTGTGGGAACTCCCTGTCATTACGCGCTGTTCGAGCTTCAGCCTGCCTTCGATATCGATCTCGAAATGCTTTCGGGCCGTTATCGAGAGCTGGCGCGCAAAGTCCATCCTGATCGGTTTGCCGATGCGGGCGAAGCTGAACAGCGCTACGCGATCGAGCGCTCGGCGAATCTGAACGAGGCCTATCAGACGTTGAAGGGCCCGTCGCGCCGAGCCCGGTATTTGCTGACGCTGCAAGGCCGGGAGATGCCGCTAGAGGCGACCGTTCAGGACCCCGCTTTCCTCATGCAGCAGATGCACTGGCGAGAAGAGCTGGAAGAGCTGCATGACGAGGCGAACATCGCTGGCGTCGCGGCTTTCAAGGCTCGCCTCAAAGCTGCGCAGCAGGATCTCAACGATTCATTCTCCCGCGTATGGCAGGACGAATCGCAGCGAGAGGAGGCGGAGCGGCAAGTGCGTCGGATGCAGTTCCTCGACAAGCTGTCCCAGGAAGTGCGCCAGTTGGAAGAGCGCCTCGACGATTAACCCCGCGTAGCGCCAGACGCTGCGCCTGATATCAGACAGACATGGCCTTACTTCAGATAGCTGAGCCCGGACAAAGCCCGCAACCTCACCAGCGTCGCCTGGCGGTTGGTATCGATTTGGGCACCACCAATTCACTTGTGGCAGCGTTGCGCAGCGGCATCACTGCACCGCTGGCTGACGGCGATGGGGAAGTTATCCTGCCTTCCGCGGTGCGCTATCACGCTGACCGCGTCGAGGTTGGCGGCGCGGCCAAGCGGGCTGCCGCTATCGATCCACTGAATACCGTCATCTCGGTCAAGCGCCTCATGGGGCGAGGTGTCGGTGACGTGAAGCAGTTGGGCGGGCAATTGCCTTATCGGTTCAGTGAAGGGCAGTCGCAAATGCCGTTCATCGAGACGGTACAGGGCGCCAAGAGTCCTGTGGAGATTTCCGCCGAGATCCTTCGTACGTTGCGCGAGCGTGCCGAAGCGGTGCTAGGCGGCGAGCTGGTCGGTGCCGTGATTACGGTGCCGGCATACTTCGACGACGCCCAGCGACAGGCAACCAAGGACGCTGCGCGGCTGGCGAACCTCAACGTGCTGCGCCTGCTCAATGAGCCCACCGCCGCTGCCGTCGCCTATGGTCTGGATCGTCAGGCCGAAGGAGTTGTGGCGATCTACGACCTGGGTGGTGGGACTTTTGATATCTCCATCCTGCGTCTGACGAAGGGTGTCTTCGAGGTGCTCGCCACTGGCGGTGATACGGCTCTGGGTGGTGATGACTTCGATCACGCGATTGCAGGCTGGATTCTGGCTCAGTCCGGGGCTTGCGCAGATCTCGATCCGGGCGCTCAGCGCGAGGTGCTGAAGATTGCCTGCGACGCCAAGGAGCAGCTTAGTGGCAGTGAGTCCGTCGAGGTGCGCTATGCCGGTTGGCAAGGCCTTCTGACGCGCGCCACGTTCAACGAGCTCATTGATCCGATGATTGCCCGCAGCCTTAAGTCCTGCCGGCGGGCATTGCGCGATTCGGCTGTTGAGCTGGAAGACGTTCATGCTGTGGTGATGGTTGGCGGTTCCACGCGAGTGCCGCGGGTCCGAGAGTTGGTTGGCGAGATGTTCGGTCGGCAACCGCTTACCGATATCGATCCCGACCAGGTCGTCGCCATCGGTGCGGCCATTCAAGCCGAGACTCTTGCGGGCAACAATCGCGATGGCGAAGAGCTCCTTTTGCTCGATGTGATTCCGCTGTCGCTGGGGCTGGAGACCATGGGCGGCCTGATGGAGAAAATCATTCCGCGCAATACCACCATTCCGGTCGCGCGGGCGCAGGATTTCACCACTTATAAAGATGGCCAGTCGGCCATGATGATTCACGTGCTGCAAGGCGAGCGCGAGCTCATCGCCGACTGTCGGTCACTGGCTCGCTTCGAGCTGCGCGGCATTCCGTCGATGGTCGCCGGTGCGGCGAAGATTCGCGTCACCTTCCAGGTCGATGCCGACGGACTGCTCAGCGTGTCCGCCCGCGAGCTCGCATCCGGCGTCGAGTCGAGCATTCAAGTGAAGCCATCCTACGGGCTCACTGATGGTGAGATTGCTCGTATGCTCGAGGACTCCTTCCATAAGGCCAGCGAGGACAAGGCAGCCCGTGCGTTGCGCGAGCAGTTGGTCGATGGCCAGCGTTTGCTCGAGGCAGTCGAGGCCGCCATGAACGCGGATGGCGAGCGTTTGCTCAGCGACGAAGAGCGCGTTGCGATCGAGTCGCAGATGCAAGCGCTGCGAGTGTTGCTCGACGGACAGGACGGTGTCGCCATAGAGCGTCAGGTCAAGCGCCTGAGTCAGATTACCGACGCCTTTGCTGCGCGCCGGCTAGATTCTACCGTCAAGGCCGCACTGGCCGGGCGGCGGCTTAACGATATCGAGGAATGATCCAGATGCCGCAGATTGTTTTCCTACCCCACGTCGACCACTGCCCGGAGGGGGCGGTGGTGGAAGCGCAGCCCGGTGAAACGGTGCTTGATGCCGCGCTGCGTAGCGGTATCGACATTGAGCATGCCTGTGAAAAATCCTGCGCCTGTACCACTTGTCACGTCGTGGTTCGTGAGGGCTTCGCTTCGCTGGAGGCATCCGACGAGTTGGAAGATGACATGCTGGACAAGGCGTGGGGGCTTGAGCCTACCTCGCGGCTGTCCTGCCAGGCTGCTGTTTCGGATGTCGATCTGGTGGTCGAGATCCCCAAATACACGATCAATCAAGTCTCCGAAGGCCATTGAAGGCGAGGTGATGCATGGCGCTTAAATGGGCTGATGTGCTGGACATTGCAATCGAGCTTGCCGAGTGCAAGCCGGATGTGGACCCTCGCTACGTGAACTTTGTCGAATTGCATCGCTGGGTGATCGAGCTGCCGGATTTTTCTGACGATCCCACTCGCGGTGGCGAGAAAGTTCTTGAAGCCATACAGGCTGCCTGGATAGAAGAGGCCTAGAGCAGCGGCAAGCTTTAGGGTAGGGTGGACGTCAATCCATCGGCATCGGCATCGGCATCGGCATCGCCTGAGCTCTGGTGGGCTGAAGCCCGCCCTACGGTGCTTGAAGATTTTCGTTCGGCTTTCAAGCCCCAGCGCTTTTATCGTCTATTAGCTCTTCCGGTCGCTCTTATATTTTCCTTCTCGACCCGCGTATAATTCGCGGGTTTACTTGTTTGCTTTAACTTATCGATTTCTGGAGTTTTACATGGCCCTGCAACGCACTTTCTCCATCATCAAGCCTGACGCTGTCTCCAAGAACGTTGTCGGCGAAATCACTTCTCGTTTCGAGAAAGCCGGGCTGCGTGTCGTCGCTTCGAAGATGGTCCAGCTGTCCGAGCGTGAAGCTGGTGGTTTCTATGCCGAGCACAGCGAGCGAGGCTTCTTCAAGGATCTGGTTGCCTTCATGGTTTCCGGCCCGGTTATCGTTCAGGTACTTGAAGGCGAAGACGCCATCGCCAAGAACCGTGAACTGATGGGCGCTACCAACCCGAAGGAAGCCGCTGCGGGTACCATTCGTGCCGATTTCGCCGTTTCCATCGACGAGAACGCTGTTCACGGTTCCGATTCCGAAGCCTCTGCTGCGCGCGAAATCGCCTACTTTTTCTCTGCCACCGAAGTGTGTGCCCGCATTCGCTGATCAGGCGAGGGTGAATCCAGATGACTATCACGACCGGTAAAGTAAATCTGCTGGGGCTGACTCAGTCGCAGCTTGAAAGCTTCTTCGATTCAATAGGGGAGAAGCGCTTTCGTGCCGGTCAGGTCATGAAATGGATTCACCATTTTGGCGTCGATGACTTCGACGCCATGAGCAACATCGGCAAGGCCTTGCGCGAAAAGCTCAAAGCCTCCGCCGAGATCCGTGGTCCTGAGATTGTCAGTGAAGACATCTCCACTGACGGTACCCGTAAATGGGTAGTTCGTGTGGCTTCGGGCAGCTGCGTGGAAACGGTGTACATTCCTCAGGGCGCACGCGGCACGCTTTGTGTGTCTTCCCAGGCCGGCTGTGCGCTGGACTGCAGTTTCTGCTCCACCGGCAAGCAGGGCTTCAACAGCAACCTCACTGCTGCCGAAGTCATCGGTCAGGTATGGATTGCCAACAAGTCATTCGGCACCATCCCGGCCAAGGTCGATCGCGCCATTACCAACGTGGTGATGATGGGCATGGGCGAGCCGTTGCTGAATTTCGATAACGTCGTCGCTGCCATGCAGATCATGATGGACGATCTCGGCTACGGTATTTCCAAGCGCAAGGTGACGCTCTCGACATCTGGCGTCGTGCCGATGATCGATGAGCTTTCCAAGGTTATCGACGTATCGCTGGCACTGTCGCTGCACGCACCGAACGATGCGTTGCGTGACCAGTTGGTGCCGATCAACAAGAAGTATCCGCTGGAGACGCTGCTCGCTGCATGTCAGCGCTATATCTCCAATCTGGGCGAGAAGCGGGTGCTCACCATCGAATACACGCTCTTACAAGGCATCAACGATCAGCCCGAGCATGCTGAGCAAATGATCGCGTTGCTGGCGAAAATTCCCTGCAAGATCAATCTGATCCCCTTCAATCCTTTCCCTCATTCCGGATATGAGCGGCCGAGCAACAATGCCATCCGCCGTTTTCAGGACATCCTGCACAAAGCCGGGCACAATGTGACGGTGCGTACCACTCGTGGCGAGGATATCGATGCAGCCTGCGGCCAATTGGTCGGGCAGGTGATGGATCGCACACGCCGAAGCGAGCGTTACATCGCAGTGCGTGAACTGCAATCCGAGCCAGGTACGGCATCCATTGCTACGAACCGTTCCTGAGGGGGATGCTACTGATGACCTTGCGCGTTGCGCTGCTGCTTCTATTGGCCGGCCTTATGGCCGGTTGTGTTTCTACCGGGACCGGGAATCCCATGCGTACCGCGGAAGGCCGTGACGAGGCGCGAGACGCCTATATCCAACTTGGTATTGGCTATCTGCAGCAGGGCGAGGCTTCTCGGGCCAAGACGCCCTTGCGCAAGGCACTCGAGCTAGATCCTGACAGCGCGGACGCGCACGCGGCGCTGGCCCTAGTATTCCAGAACGAGATGGAAAGCCAGCTGGCTGACGAGCATTACCGCAAGGCCCTGTCCAGCCGCAAAGACGCCCGCATTCTGAACAACTATGGCAGTTTTCTATTCGAGCAGAAGCGCTACCAGGAAGCCATGGATCGGTTTGCCGAGGCATCCAAAGACAACCTGTATCCCGAGCGCTCGCGGGTATTCCAGAACATGGGGATGACTGCCTTACAGCTTGGACAGCGTGAGCAGGCTGAAACCTATTTTACCCGCGCGCTGCGCCTCGACAGTCGCCAACCCAATGCTTTGCTCGAACTTGCATTGCTGGCCTACGATGCCAAGCAGTATGTCCCGGCGAAACGTTATTACGACAGCTTCAGTAGTCTTTCCGAGCAAAATGCTCGCAGTCTGCTGCTGGGCATTCGTCTGGCGAATATCCATCAAGACCGAAATCAGGCTGCGAGCCTTGGCCTGCAGCTCAAGCGTCTGTATCCGGGTACGTCTGAATTTCAACAGTTTCTTTCGGAGCAACGATGATAGCGCCACATTCTGAAGCCGCTGCCCCGGCCTTCGCCAATCCAGGTGAAACGCTTCGCGCGGCGCGTGAGAGCAAGAATTGGTCGCTTTCGTCAGTGGCTCAGCAACTCAATCTATCGGAGCGTTCGCTGACTCAGATTGAGGCCGGTGACTTCAGTCAGTTACCTGGCCATACATTTTCCCGTGGCTACGTTCGTGCCTACGCCAAGCTGCTGGGGCTGGATCAGAATCGTCTGGTGCAGCAATTCGATCATCATACCGGCACGGATGCTACCGGCAGCAGCGTAAACAGCCTTGGACACATCGACGAACCCGTGCGCCTTTCACGCAGCATGGTGCGCTTCTTTGTATTCGCATTGACGCTGGTGGTTGGCGCCGCTGCGTTTTTCTGGTGGCAGGACCAGTCGGCACGCAACCAGTCGGGCCCATCGGTCACTGCGCTGGAGCGAATCGAGGTCGAGGCGGCAGACGGTACCACCGAGATCCATCTACTGGATCGCACCGAAGATCCCGTTGAGTCTATCGTCGATGAGTCGATCGATTCGACGCCGCCAGCGGTAGCTGAAGATGCCCCCGCGGCAGCCGAATCGTTGCCCCTGGCCGAGCCGTCTGCAACCGCTGAAACAGTCGACGCTCCAGACGAGCAGAGTGAATCCGTATCAACCGAGGGGGCTGCTGCCGCCACAGAAGGACCGGTCATGGCCGCACCTCAGGCCGCTGAAACGGCTTCGGTGGCGCCTGGCGAGGGCCGATTAACGCTGGACTACACAGCAGATTGCTGGACCCGCGTAACCGATGCTGATGGCGAGATTCTCTACAGCGCCCTGGCCAGGGCCGGCACCAGCCGGACCCTGGTCGGCAAGACCCCAATGGATCTGCATCTCGGCTTCGCCTCCGGCGTGCAGGTCAGCTTCAACGGCGAAGCCGTCAGTCTTTCTGGCAAAACGCGTGGCGAGACTGCACGCCTCAAGCTCGGACAGTAATCATGCATAGTGAGTCTCCCATCAAGCGTCGCCACACCCGCAAGATCTGGGTGGGCAACGTGCCGGTCGGCGGCGATGCGCCTATCGCCGTACAGAGCATGACAAATACCGAAACCTGTGACGTCGATGCGACTGTCGCCCAGATCCAGCGACTTCAGGATGCCGGTGCCGATATCGTTCGGGTGTCGGTGCCCTCGATGGAGGCAGCCGAGGCATTCGGCAAGATCAAGCAGCGCGTCGATCTGCCGCTGGTGGCCGACATTCACTTCGACTATCAAATCGCGCTGCGTGTGGCTGAACTCGGTGTTGATTGCTTGCGCATCAATCCAGGCAACATTGGGCGCGAAGATCGGGTACGTGCCGTCGTCGAGGCCGCTCGGGACCGGGGAATTCCGATCCGCATCGGGGTGAATGCGGGCTCGCTGGAAAAGGATCTGCAAAAAAAATACGGCGAGCCGACGCCTGAGGCGCTGGTGGAATCTGCTTTGCGTCATGTCGAACATCTCGATCGGCTGAACTTCCCTGATTTCAAAGTCAGCGTGAAGGCGTCCGACGTGTTCATGGCCGTGGCCGCGTATCGGTTGCTGGCAGACAAGATTGAGCAACCGTTGCACCTGGGCATTACCGAGGCCGGCGGTTTGCGTTCGGGTACGGTTAAATCGGCGGTGGGGTTGGGCATGTTGCTTGCCGAGGGCATCGGCGACACCATCCGTATTTCGCTGGCGGCAGACCCGGTGGAGGAAATCAAGGTTGGCTTCGATATTCTCAAGTCGCTTCGCCTGCGTTCTAGGGGGATCAACTTCATCGCCTGCCCAAGTTGCTCTCGACAGAACTTCGACGTAGTCAAGACCATGAACGAACTCGAAGGTCGACTCGACGACCTGCTGGTGCCGTTGGACGTCGCGGTGATCGGCTGTGTCGTCAACGGCCCCGGCGAGGCTAAAGAGGCGCACATCGGCCTTACAGGTGGAACACCGAACAACTTGATCTACATCGATGGCAAGCCGGCCCAGAAACTGAACAATGAAAATCTGGTAGACGAACTGGAACAGTTGATTCGTCGCAAGGCCGCCGAAAAGGCCGAGATTGACGCCGCGCTGATTGTGCGCAGCTGATTAAGGAATTGAATTGAGCAAGTCCCTGCAAGCCATCCGTGGCATGAACGACATCCTGCCGGCGCAGACGCCGGTCTGGCGTTATCTCGAAACCACCTTCGCGCAGCTGCTCGATAGCTATGGCTACAGCGAGATCCGCCTGCCGATCCTTGAATTCACCGATCTGTTTGCGCGTGGGATCGGCGAAGGAACGGACGTGGTCGACAAGGAGATGTACACCTTTCTCGACCGTAACGAGGAATCCCTGACATTGAGACCCGAAGGAACCGCGGGCTGTGTCCGGGCGGTTCTCGAGCACGGAATGACAGGCGGCGGCCAAGTGCAGAAGCTCTGGTACAGCGGCCCGATGTTCCGTTATGAGAAGCCGCAAAAGGGTCGCTACCGTCAGTTTCATCAGATCGGCGTGGAGGTTTTCAATCAGCCCGGGCCGGATGTGGACGCCGAATTGATCGTGCTCACGGCGCGGCTGTGGAAAAAGCTCGGTATGTCCGATGCGGTCGTTTTGCAGTTGAACAGCCTAGGCTCCAGTGAGGCGCGCGCGACCTACCGGGACGCGCTCGTCGCCTATCTGCAGCAACATTTCGAGCAGCTTGACGAGGATAGTCAGCGTCGCCTTACCAGCAACCCGCTGCGTATTCTCGACAGCAAGAACGCTCAGACCCAGGCTTTGCTGGCCGATGCGCCGACATTGCACGACTATCTGGACGACGAGTCGCGCGCGCATTTTGATGGCCTTAAAAACCGTCTCGAAGCGGCCGGGATCGCCTATCAGATCAATCCGAAGCTGGTGCGCGGCCTGGATTACTACGGACGCACCGTATTCGAGTGGGTGACCGATAAGCTGGGCTCGCAAGGCACAGTATGCGCCGGCGGCCGCTACGACGGACTGGTCAGCCAGTTCGGTGGCAAGCCGACGCCGGGCGTGGGCTTTGCTATGGGCATCGAGCGTTTGGTGCTGCTACTGGAAACGCTGGAACTGGTCCCGGAAGAGCTCAATCAGCCGGCACATGCGTTCATTTGTGCCTTCGGCGAAGCGGCTGAATTGGCAGCACTGGCGCTGGCCGAACGACTTCGTGATGAATTGCCGGGCCTGCGCCTGCTGGTCAATGCAGGTGGGGGCAGTTTCAAGAGCCAATTCAAGAAGGCTGACAAGAGCGGCGCGCGCTTCGCACTGATTCTGGGTGACGACGAACTGGCCGGGCGCGTGGTAGGTTGCAAGCCGCTGCGCGACGACAGCGAACAACAATGCATTGCCTGGGATGCTCTGCCCGAGCGTCTGGCCACCTGTCTGGCTTGATCGACAGGTCTGAATTCAGCGAATGAAAGGAGTGACAGTGTGACCTCGGGTACCGAAGAAGAACAACTGGCGCAAATCAAAGATTGGTGGCAGCGCAACGGCATGCCGTTGCTGCTGGGGGGCGCGTTGGCTCTGGTATTGGTGTTTGGTTGGCAGTTCTGGCAGAAGCATCAGCTCAATCAGGCGCAGAGCGCCTCGGCTGTTTATCAACAATTACTGAATGCAGCCTTGGATGAGGGTGGTGTGGACAACGCGGAAGTTTCGCGCCTGGGCAATTTGCTTCAGACAGAATTCGCAGGCTCGCATTACGCGCAGTACGGCCACCTTTTCGTCGCCAAGGTGGCGGTGGAATCTGGGCGTCTCGATGAAGCGGCCGCTGAACTGCAGGGTGTGCTGGACAATCCCGCCGATAATACGCTCGAAGAGCTTGCTCGTCAGCGCCTGGCCCGTGTACTGGCAGCGCAGGACAAGGCCGACGCCGCGCTTGCGCTGCTCGATGGCGAGGCCGTGGAGGCATTCGCCGCCAGTCGTGAAGAGCTGCGTGGCGATCTGTTGGTCAAGTTAGGGCGCAATGACGAGGCCCATACAGCCTATTCCAAGGCAAAAGAGTCGCTGTCGCAGGATGCCGCTATCGGCGGCCTGCAACTGAAATTGGACGATCTGGCTCGTGGAGAGGCGTGAATTGATGCGTTGGAAAATTGCCGCGCTGCTGGCCCTGGCCGTCCTGGCTGCAGGGTGCAGCAGCAACGATAAGAAAGAACCCGAGCCGGCCGAACTGGTCAAGTTCGACGCGGAAATCGAACTGAACAAGGAATGGAGCCGCTCGATCGGCGAAGGCCAGGGTGAGACCTACAACCTTCTGGCGCCAGTCGTCTACGGCAACGAGATATTCGCCGCCGACGTTGAAGGTCTGGTGGTCGCAATGGATCGTCTCACCGGCGACGTTAACTGGAAGACGGACCTGGAAGTGCCAATTTCCGGTGCCGTCGGCGCTGGCTACGGTCTGGTCTTGGTCGGCACCCTGCGTGGCGAAGTGCTGGCGCTGGACGTCTCGACCGGTGAAGAGCGGTGGCGCAGCCAGGTCAGCAGCGAAGTTCTCGCCGCTCCTGCCGTCAATGGCGACGTAGTGGTTGTTCAGACCCAGGATGACCGAGTTATCGCGCTGGAAATCGACACTGGCGAGCAGCGCTGGAGCTACGAAAGCTCCCCTGCCGTGCTCACACTGCGTGGTACTGGGGCGCCGTTGCTGACCAATCAACTGGCAGTTGCCGGACTCTCCAGCGGCAAGGTGGTCGCGCTGGATACCAGTCGTGGGTTGCCGGTGTGGGAACAACGCGTAGCCATTCCACAAGGCCGCTCCGAGCTAGAGCGCGTCGTTGATATCGATGGGGGGCTGCTACTGTCAGGCGGGACCTTGTATGTCGCCTCCTTCCAGGGACGCGCCGCCGCGCTGGATTTGGAAAGCGGTCGAGTTCTCTGGCAACGGGACGCCTCGACTGCATCCGGCGTAGCCTTGGGTTATGGCAGCGTTTACATCAGCCAGGCTGATGGCACGGTTACAGGAATCGATGAACGATCGACGACCGTGCTGTGGAGCAATGACTCGCTGGCTCGCCGCGAACTTTCCGCGCCGGCAGTCTTTTCTAGCTACGTAGCGGTTGGAGACAAAGAGGGCTATCTGCATCTGCTGAGCCAGGTCGATGGCCGTTTCGTCGCTCGGACCCGCATCGACAGCGCCGGGCTGCGTGCCCGCCCGGTAGTCGAGGGCGACTGGCTGTACGCTTATGGCAACGATGGCAAGTTGGTTGCGTTGACCATTCGCCAGGCAGACTGAGCGCTTCAAGTTATCCGTCTGCTGTTTCGCTTCGGCGGAACACCTAATATTTGGCCGCTGCCCTGCAGCGGCCTTCGTGTTTTCTGAAATATCGCAGTGGAGAGCCGTATGGTTCCCGTAATCGCCCTGGTGGGCCGCCCGAACGTCGGTAAATCGACTCTGTTCAACCGTCTGACCAAGAGCCGTGATGCCATCGTTGCGGAATACGCCGGTCTGACTCGCGACCGCCAGTATGGCGAGGCCAAATGGCAAGGCCGTACCTACATCGTCATCGACACCGGTGGCCTGACAGGCGATGAGCAGGGCATCGATGCCAAGATGGCGGAGCAATCCCTGCAAGCCATGCAGGAAGCCGACGCCGTGATGTTCATGGTCGATGCTCGCGCCGGCATGACGCCAGGCGATCAGATGATCGCCGAGCACCTGCGCAAGATGAACAAGCGCCACTTCCTGGTGGCTAACAAGGTCGACAGTATCGATCCAGACATTGCCCGCGCCGAATTCAGTCCGCTGGGGCTTGGTGACGCGCTGCCGATCGCCGCTGCCCATGGTCGCGGCATTAGCCACATGCTGGAGCAGGCGCTCGGGGTCTTTCCTAAAGACAACGCCGACGAGCCCGAGGCTGAGGGCGACGGCGAAGAGGGCGAGACGGTTGCAGAAGGCCAGGAGCTCAAGCGCATTCCCGGCCCGAGCGAGAAGGACGGAATCAAAATCGCCATTATTGGCCGTCCCAATGTGGGTAAGTCGACCCTGGTTAACCGCATGCTCGGCGAGGAGCGGGTCATCGTTTACGATCAGGCCGGTACGACACGCGACAGTATCTATATTCCCTTCGAACGCGATGACGAGAAGTACACCCTGATCGATACCGCTGGCGTACGCCGTCGCGGCAAGATCTTCGAGGCGGTGGAAAAGTTTTCGGTGGTCAAGACGTTGCAAGCGATCCAAGACTCCAACGTGGTGATCTTCGTCATGGATGCACGTGAGGGTGTGGTGGAGCATGATCTCAATCTGCTCGGATTCGTCCTTGAGAGCGGCCGGGCGTTGGTGATCGCGCTGAACAAGTGGGATGGCATGGAGCCTAGCGAGCGCGACTATGTGAAGACCGAGCTGGAGCGCCGGCTATTCTTCGTCGAGTTCGCCGATATCCATTTCATCTCAGCCAAGCACGGCACCGGCGTCGGCAACCTCTACAAGTCGGTACAGGCATCGTTCACTTCGGCTGTCACGCGCTGGCCAACTAGCCGCCTTACGCAGATTCTTGAGGACGCTGTTCGCGAGCACGCGCCACCGATGGTTGCCAGTCGCCGTATCAAACTGCGCTATGCACACCTGGGGGGCGCCAACCCACCGCTGATCGTGATCCACGGTAACCAGGTCGATTCGATACCCAAGTCCTACACGCGTTATCTGGAAAATACCTACCGGCGCGTTCTGAAGCTGGTCGGTACGCCTATCCGTATCGAGTACAAGGGCGGGGAAAACCCCTTCGAGGGTAAGAAGAACACCCTCACTGATCGTCAGGTAAACAAGAAGCGCCGCCTCATGTCGCACCACAAGAAGGCCGAGAAGAAGCGCAAGGACAAGCGTTAAGCCGATCAGGACGTTAGAGGTTGGAAAGCTGGACGAGCAACACAGCTGCGTGCATTCTCAGCCTCCAGCCTCCAGCCTCCAGCCTCCAGCCTCCAGCCTCCAGCCTCCAGCCTATCGATACCATGATTACCAGCAAACTCCCAAACGTCGGCACCACCATTTTCACCACCATGTCGCAGCTGGCGGCGCAGACCGGCGCGCTTAACCTGTCCCAGGGTTTTCCCGACTTCGACGGCCCTGATGCGTTGCGTGAGGCTGTGGCTCGCCATGTCATGGCGGGGCACAACCAGTACGCGCCGATGACCGGCTTGCCGGCGCTACGCGAGCAAGTGGCGATCAAGGTTGCTGCGCTTTATGGGCGCCAGGTCAGCGCCGATGCCGAGATCACCATTACCCCCGGGGCGACTCAAGCCATCTTCTGCGCGATTCACGCGGTCATCCGCCCGGGCGATGAGGTCGTCGTCTTCGATCCCTGCTACGACAGTTACGAGCCGGCGGTGGAACTGGCTGGTGGAGTCTGTATACACCAGCCGCTGAGTCTGCCGGATTTCTCCATCGACTGGCAGAAGCTGGCTGATGCGATTACACCTCGTACCCGCATGATTGTGTTGAACACACCGCACAACCCCAGCGGCGCACTGATCGACATGGCGGACCTGGATCGTCTGGCGACCTTGATCCGTGACCGCGATATCTACCTGCTCAGTGACGAAGTTTATGAACATTTGGTGTTCGACGGCCGCGAGCACGCCAGTGTGTTGCGCCATGACGAGTTGTATCAGCGCGCCTTTGTCGTCAGCTCCTTTGGTAAGACTTATCACGTCACCGGCTGGAAGACCGGTTACGTGGTGGCGCCCGCTGCGCTAAGCGTCGAATTGCGCAAGGTGCATCAGTACGTCAGCTTTACCGGCGTTACGCCGTTGCAATGGGCGCTGGCCGATTTCATGGCCGCGCATCCCGAGCACCTCAGCGAACTGCCGGCGTTCTATCAGGCCAAGCGCGATCTGTTCTGCGATCTGCTGGCCGGCTCGCGTTTCCGCTTTACCCGCGCGGCGGGTACCTATTTTCAATTGGCCGACTATTCGACGATTCGCCCGGATCTCGATGACGTCGCCATGGCTGAATGGCTGACCCGCGAGCACGGTGTGGCGAGTATCCCGATATCGGTGTTCTACCAAACGCCTCCCGCAGAGTCGCGGCTTGTTCGCTTCTGCTTCGCCAAACGGGAGGAGACGCTGCGTCAGGCAGCGGAACGACTATGCGCGATCTAAGCACCTTGCCCGATCTCGAACTGGCCCTGATCCAGACCTCTCTCGTCTGGCAGGATGCCAAGGCTAACCGCGAGCGTTTCGTCGACCTGTTGGAGCAGGCCCGCGGTGCCGACCTGATCGTGCTGCCTGAGATGTTCACCACCGCCTTCTCGATGAACTCGTCTGAACTGGCCGAGCCGGAGGAAGGGCCGACCTATGCCTGGCTGCGAGAGCAGGCGGCACGTCTGGACGCAGTAATCACCGGTAGCGTCATCATCGAGGCGGCCGATGGCAGCCACCGCAACCGCTTGCTCTGGGCGCGTCCGAACGGCGACGTCTCGCACTACGACAAACGCCACCTGTTCCGCATGGCTGGCGAACACAAACACTACACCGCCGGCGATCAGCAGGCTCTATTCGAGCTCAACGGTTGGCATATTCGACCATTGATCTGCTACGACCTGCGCTTCCCCGTGTGGAGCCGTGATCCTCACGACACCGATTTGCTGCTTTACACGGCCAACTGGCCCGCTGCACGCCGCAATGCCTGGAACCGCCTGTTGCCGGCCCGAGCCATCGAAAATCTTTGCTACGTCGCGGCGGTGAATCGCGTCGGAGAGGACGGCAACGGTTATCCCTACAGTGGTGATAGTCAGGTGCTGGATTATCTGGGCGACCCGCTGCTGGAAGCCGGAGATGCCGAAGGCGTATTTCGTACGACGCTTCGGGCTGCTGATCTGGCTAAATTCCGCAACAAATTCCCCGCGTACCACGATGGCGATGCCTTCGAACTGAAGCTGTAACGAGAGCCGGGCTTCAACGATAGGCTGCCGATTAGCGCCGCCGACGCCACGCCAGGCCGCCGTAGATCAGCATGTTGGCTAGCACAACTACGGCGGCGAGCAGGTATTGCACCGGCACGCTCAGCCAGGCGGGGTAGATTAACGGCAACAGGTAATGCTCGATGAAGCCTGCCTCGTAGCCTGCGCTGCCCGCAAGCCGTCTCAGCAGGTTCTCCCAGTGAGTCAGTGGACATGGCCTGCCGGTCAACTCAACGAATATTCCCCAGGCGACTGCTGGCAAATGCAGCAGTACGAAGCCGCGCCTCCAGGCGACGAGCAGCCCACCCAGCAACACGAAGATGATGAAGCAAAGATGCAGTAGCAGCACCGCATCAGCCCCGAGCCGATACAACATGTTGCTAGACCGCTGCCGGGTTCGACCGGCTCAGACCAGCCATCTGACGGTCCTGTGTTGTTGCCAGCAAGGTGATCGACAACAGCGCTCCGAGAAAGGCCATGAACATATCGGATTGCGTGTCCCAAGGATCGCCCTGAGTTCCGAGAAAGTCCTCCGCACCTTGACCTGCCATTAGCGCAACCCACCATTCGATCAGCTCGTAGAAAGCGCTGAATGCCAGCGCGACGCAGACTGCCAGAAAGCCCAGCATTTTTCCGTACGCAACGAAGCGACGGCGCAGCAGGATTTCTCTCGCGAGCAGT
Source organism: Stutzerimonas sp. (assembly GCF_982611455.1). Taxonomy (NCBI): domain Bacteria; kingdom Pseudomonadati; phylum Pseudomonadota; class Gammaproteobacteria; order Pseudomonadales; family Pseudomonadaceae; genus Stutzerimonas; species Stutzerimonas sp. Next base: position 18,357 of record NZ_CEXBBO010000011.1, on the reverse strand, counting down.
GCCGGTGTTACGCCCTGTATGAAATGACCAAGTTTGTCGTAGGGGTTGCGGCTGAGATCAAACCATTCCTGAACCCAAAAGCCCGGCGGCACACGGGCGTAGCTGTAAGCGCCGCCGAGAATGAGGACCAGAGCATGGACGGCGATTACCCCATACAGCAGACGCGTCAATGGGAAGCGCGGATAGCTCCAGAGCAGCAGTGGGGCTGCGATGAGAACCGGCGCGACCTCCAGCAGCCAGGTCGCGCGGTCATACGGGGCGATGCCAGAGAAGATCAGCGCCAGCAGCACCGTCGAGCCGAGCATTGCGTAGAGCGTCTTGTCCTGCATAGAGGCGGCCATGGTTGCTAATCTGCCGGCAGCATGCAGCGCAAAACGGCGGACGTGCAACAGCATTGAAGTAGCCTGTGATGGCAATTAGACCGACCCGAGTTTTAGCCTTGTCGGCGAGCAGGCGGGGCCGAGCGGGAAATCGATCGGGTGCAGCGCCGCAAGTCCACCGAGCCGACAAAGCGATTGGCATTGCCCTGAGCGCAAGCGACGCTGCGGTTTCGCCATTGTTCCCACTCGTTGACCGGATGCTGGCGATTCCAGATGTCGTACAGGCGCCGGTCTTGCTTCGACAGCCGCAAGCCATAGCGCTCGCTCATATAGAGATAGGTGCGTGCGATGGCGCCCCGGCTATAGTCCGGCGGCATCGCCGTGCGCTGCTTGAAATTAACCACGAACGGGCAGGCGCCATACTGGTTGGGCTTCTCGCTGAGCATGCCGAAGCCGTAGTTGCTGCGGTCCCCATTGACCTCGCCGACCACCGGGACCAGGTTATGCAAGTCGGCCTCGGCTTTGCTGAACACCGGATCGGTCAAGGTGCAGCGCTTACGACCACCTTGTTGCCAGCATTGACGTTGATGGCCGATCACCCACGCCGGGACGATGTGTTCCCATTCGACGCGTGCGGCGCGCTTGGGCTGTTTGCGAGGGATGTAACCACAGCTGGCGAAGTCGATCCGTTTGCCCTTGAAGGCGCAGCGGCAGTAGAAATCCACCGGTCGCTCAGCGTAGATGTTCCAGGCGATCTTCTTCGCCTCGCGAAAGGTGCGCGGCGCCTCGGCGTGAGCGCTCGCCGATAAAAGAAGGAGAAGCAGAAGCAGGCTGTAACGTCGCATGGAGATCTCGACGACTGACTGAGAGTCGCATCCATGCGGGGCGCGCCATGTTACCGATGATTCAAATAAAGTCCATATAGAACAATAAGTTACATGATGTCATTAAGCCTGCTTGCGGCTCAGTCGATTGATCTGCAGCGAGGCGAGAATGATCAGCCCGCCGATGCTCAGCAGCAGGAGATTGGTTTCCGTCGTCCAGAACAATAGATTCAGAACAAGCCCCACCGGTACCGCCATATTGTTCATAACCGCCAAGGTGCCGGCATCGACCAGCGTGCCGCCTTTGTTCCAGCAGAACTGTCCCAGTGCGGTAGCCAACACGCCCATCCACACAAGCACGCCCCATTGAATCGGGGTTGTGGGCAGCTTTTCGGCATTGCCGAACAGCAGCCAGGCAGGCAGTACGATGATCAGGGCACCCAGGAAGAAATAGCCGAAGCGTCGATGCAACGGGACGTCCGAAGGGTAGCGCTGCGCCAGATGCTTATAGCCAATCTGGCCGGCGGCGAACGTGAAGTTGGCCAGCTGCATCAGTAGAAAACCACCCAGGAAATCGCTGGAGACGCCGTCATAGCGAATCAGCCCGGCACCGAATACTGCAACAGCGGCTGCCACCAGCGCCCAAGGGTTGAAACGACGGTTCAGTGCATCGTCGATCAGCGTCACATGCAGCGGCGTAAGCACGGTGAACAGCAGCACTTCTGCCACGCTCAGTACGTTGAAACTCAGGTACAGGCACAGATAGGTAATGCCGAATTGCAACGCCCCGACCAGCGTTACCCCAGCGATGAAGCCCGGCGCAACGCCACGCCAGCGGGTCAGCGGAAGGAATACCAAGCCGGCCAAGATCACGCGGGTGAGCACAGCGAAATAGCTGTCGACCTGTCCAGCCAAATAAGCGCCGATCAGGTTGAAGGAAAACGCCCAGAGTAGGGTGACGAAAATCAGGTAGCGCATGCCGGCTCCTCAGCAGAAGGCGGCGACCTTAGCGGCTCTGCTGAAAAGAAGGAAGGCCTGGCAATGGGCGTATCGCAGGCTGCTGGCGCGCGTTGGGCCGGCGTGCCAGCAGGAACATCAGGCAGACTTGAGTGAAGCCATATCGATCACGAAACGGTACTTCACATCGCTTTTGAGCATGCGCTCATAGGCTTCGTTGATGTTTTGAATATCGATCATCTCGATGTCCGAAACGATGTTGTGCTCGGCACAGAAATCCAACATCTCCTGGGTTTCGGCGATCCCACCGATCAGCGAGCCCGCCAGACGGCGACGCTTGAAAATGAGCCCGAAGACATTCGGCGACGGGTGTGGTGAAGCCGGTGCGCCTACCAGCGTCATGGTCGCGTCGCGCTTGAGTAGTGCCAGGAAGGCATCGAGATTGTGCGGAGCCGCAACGGTATTGAGGATGAAATCGAAGCTGTTCAGGTGAGCGGCCATCTCGTCCTTGTTCTTCGACACCACGACTTCGCTGGCGCCAAGGCGCAGCGCGTCTTTCTTCTTGTCTGGTGACGTGGTGAAAAGCACTACATGGGCGCCCATGGCGTTGGCGATCTTAACCGCCATGTGGCCGAGGCCACCGAGACCCACTACGCCGACTTTCTGTCCGGGGCCGACTTTCCACTGGCGCAGCGGTGAGTACGTCGTGATACCGGCGCACAGCAGCGGCGCGACGGCGGCAAGGTTGTCTTCGGTATGAGAGATGTGCAGAACGAATTTCTGGTCCACCACGATGTTGTCCGAGTACCCGCCAAAGGTGTTTTCGCCACCACCGAACGCGGGACCATTGTAGGTGCCGACAAAACCGTTCTCGCAGTATTGCTCAAGGCCCTCGCCGCAAGAGGAGCAGCTCTGGCAGCTGTCCACCAGGCAGCCGACGCCAGCGATGTCACCGACCTTGAAGCCGCTGACCGACTCGCCCACCGCTGTCACGCGGCCGACGATCTCGTGGCCTGGGACGGAGGGGTAGAGCGTGTTGCTCCATTCGTTGCGGGCGGTGTGCAGATCCGAATGGCAGACGCCGCAGTAGAGAATCTCGATCTGCACATCGCTGGGTCCCACGGCGCGGCGCGAGAATGAATAGGGCGCGAGTGGCGTGCTCGGGGCGAATGCGGCGTAACCGATGGTGTTGCTCATGGGAGCTCCTTTGAAATGAACATTCGAATGGGAAGGCCTAGCGTAATACCGATTTCGGCAAGACCGATTGCACGATCCTGCCGACGGCTGATGTGTTTCTGCTAAAACATCGGAACGATGTGCGGCGACGGTCCGTTCATTCGTTCCGCTGCGATATGACATGGCGATAGGCGGGAAGAGGACGAATGTCTTTTGCCGATACAGGTGAGGCTTATCGGAAGACCCGCCGCATGCATACGCCTGATGCGTAAATGAGAGGGCTGGTACGGGCTGATGGTTCGGCATTCACGCGGCCTGCGGCCAGAGCAACCGCCGAGAAATTGCTTCAGTTTCGCCGCGGAGCGCGGCGGCCAGCGATGTTCGTGCCTGATAGCCGTGCGTGCCGGCTCTTTTCTATAAGTACGGCGAGCCCACGAACGGGGCTCGCCGATCAGGGTCAGGCTGCTTTCACCTCGGCCTCGCGTCGGGCCCGGTTCAACGCGCTGAACAGCGCACGGATGCTGGCCGTGGTGATGTTCTCGTCGATGCCAATCCCGTGCAGCGGACGCTCGCCATCCAGACGCACCTCGATATAAGCCGCCGCTTTGGCATTGCTGCCGGCACCGATCGAGTGCTCGTGGTAATCCATGATCTCCAGCTTGACCGGCAGCCCGGCCACCAGCGCTTCCAGCGGGCCCTTGCCGATGCCGCGCCAGTGCATGGTCTCGCCGTCGCTGACAACTTCCACATCCACTGCGCTGGTGCCGTTCTCTTCCTGCAGGCGATGGCTCTTCAGCGTATAGGGCGTGGTGGCCTGCAGGTATTCGGCTTCGAGCAGCGCATAGATCTGCTTGGCGCTCATTTCTAGGCCCAGGCGATCCGTCTCCTTCTGTACCACCTGGCTGAACTCGATCTGCATGCGCCGAGGCAGGCTGATGCCGTATTCCTGCTCAAGCAGATAGGAGATGCCACCCTTGCCGGACTGGCTGTTGACGCGAATGACCGCCTCGTAGCTGCGGCCGATATCGGCTGGGTCGATCGGCAGGTAAGGCACCTCCCAGACACCGTTCGGGTCCTGCTGACTGAAACCCTTGCGGATCGCGTCCTGGTGCGAGCCGGAGAAGGCTGTGTGCACCAAGTCGCCGACGTAGGGGTGACGTGGATGCACCGGTAACTGATTGCATTCCTCGACCACTTTGCGCACGGCGTCGATGTCGGAGAAGTCCAGTTGCGGATCGACACCCTGGCTGTACATGTTCAGCGCCACGGTGACCAGGTCGACATTGCCCGTGCGTTCGCCATTGCCGAACAGACAGCCTTCGACGCGGTCGGCGCCGGCCATCAGGCCCAGCTCGGTAGCGGCCACGCCAGTGCCGCGATCATTATGGGTGTGCAGGCTGATCAGCACGCAGTCGCGCTTGTCGATATGGCGACCGAAGTACTCGATCTGGTCGGCGTAAATGTTCGGGGTAGCCGCTTCGATGGTGGCCGGCAGATTGAGGATCAGCTTCTGCGCCGGCGTCGGCTGGAACACTTCGATAACCGCGTTGCAGACCTCAATCGCGAAATCGGTTTCGGTAGAGCTGAACACCTCGGGCGAATATTCGAAGCGCCAGTTGGTTTCAGGTGCGGCAGTGGCCAGACGTTTGACGATCTGAGCGGCGCTGACCGCAATATTCACCACGCCGGCTTTGTCCTGATTGAAGACGATGCGGCGGAAACTCGGCGCGGTAGCGTTGTAATAATGGACGATGGCCTGCTTGGCGCCCTTGAGGGATTCGAAGGTGCGGGTGATCAGGTCTTCCCGTGCCTGGGTCAGGACCTGAATCGTGACGTCATCGGGAATGTGGCCACCTTCGATGAGCTCGCGAACGAAGTCGAAATCGGTCTGCGATGCGGAGGGGAAGCCCACCTCGATTTCCTTCACGCCGATCTGCACCAGCGTCTTGAAAAAACGCATCTTCTTCGCCGCGTCCATCGGCTCGATCAGCGACTGGTTGCCGTCGCGCAAATCGGAACTCAGCCAGATCGGTGCCTGGGTAATGGTCTGCGACGGCCAGGTACGGTCAGGCAGATTGATCACCGGAAACGGACGATATTTCTTCGACGGATCTTTGAGCATGGTCATGGCGATTCCCTTTGAGCAGCTTCCCAGGCGTGACGCGTCGGGGAGCACGGAGCAGATCGATACGGAGTTGATGGTTCGAATGTAGAGTCTGATCGCGCTGTATTGCAACAACCTTGGAAAAATTGGTGTTTTTATCCAATAATCCTGTTTTTTAAGATATTAGTGCTCATAAAAGCGCTGAAATAGAATTTCGATTGCTGGGCAGTTGCAGCGCGTGCCGGGTTGCGTGTCGAGGCGAATGAAGCGCAGCAGCTGTGTTCACTTCCTGGCTCAATGAGGCGAAAGCCAGGTTTCATCCGGAACGTCGGTTCAAGACCTACTGAGGAGGCTGGAGCCTCGAACGCTTGGGTCGTCGGGAAGCACGCGCCATGCGCTGACGCCGCTCTTCTGTCTTCGCTCAGCCTTCCAGCTTCCGAGCTTCGCTGTGCGCATCGCTAGGTTTCGACTGTTCGGGCCGTTCGGGCACCGGCCGGCTGAGCAGCTGGATGACCGAGCCATAACCCTCGCGCATATCGGCACCGCTCGGGTGCTGGAACACACGCAAGCCGAACTCCGGAAGAATCGCCAGCAGATGGTCGAAGATGTCCGACTGAATGCTTTCATATTTCGCCCACTCCACGGTGTTGGCGAAGCAGTAGAGTTCCAGCGGTAACCCGTCTGCCGTGGGGCTGAGCTGGCGCACCATCAATGTCATGCCCTGGTGCACGCCGCTGTGGCTGCGCAGGTAGCGCTCAACGTAAATCCGGAAGCTTCCGATGTTGGTGATGCGCCGGGTGTTCACCGGCTCTTTGCCACGTTCTTCCAGCTTGGCGTTCCACTCGTCGATCTCTCGGCGCTTGTCGGTGAGGTAGTCATCCAGCAGGTTGAAGCGGTGCAGGTGCTCGCATTTTTCCGCGCTCAGGAAATGCACGCTTTGCTGATCGAGATACAAGCTGCGCTTGATCCGCCGCCCGCCACTTTCCTGCATGCCCCGCCAGTTCTTGAACGAATCGCTGATGAAGCGCTTGGTCGGGATATTGGAGATGGTCTTGTCCCAATTCTGCACTTTCACCGTATGCAGGGCGATGTCGATGACATCGCCGTCGGCGTTGAGTTGTGGCATCTCGATCCAGTCGCCGACGCGGATGATGTCGTTCGACGAAATCTGCACGCTAGCCACCAGCGAGAGGATGGTGTCCTGAAAGATCAGCATCAGTACAGCGGCCATGGCGCCGAGGCCGGACAGCAGGATCAGCGGCGACCGATCGATCAGCGTCGCGATGATCAGGATGGTCGCTATCGCGTACAGGACGATCTTGACCACCTGCAGGTAGCCCTTGATCGGGTGCACATGGGCATCGGCGCGGCGCTGGTAGAGCAGGTTGATGATGTCCAGCAGCGCACCCAAAGCCAGAGCGATGGTCAGCACGATGAAGCCGCCACAGACGTTGCGCACCACAGTCACGGCTGCCTCGGGTAGACCCGGTACGGCATTCACTCCGACTGATAGCACTAGCGCTGGAACGATATTCGATAATCGGCGGATGATGCCGAAATCCTGTAGTTGCGCGTCGCGGGCGTGACGCAGCGCTTTGTACAGGCCGCGCACCAAGATTCGTTTGACCACCCAATTAGCCAGCCAGGCGGCGAAGATCAGCGCGACGCTGGCGACCAGAGTTTGCAGCTCAGGGTGAGTTCTGAGCCATTCCAGCCACACGTTTAGCTCTTCCTGCATTTAGGTGCTCCCATTAGTTGGCTATCTCAGGCACCGCTGCGGCCGTGAAATTGGACTAGCGGATAAATTCGCGGCTGATCGAACGGAAGAGGTCGGTCCCGGCCTGTTCCATCCATTCGAATGCGACCATCTCCCGCGACACGATGCTGGCACCGGCCTGCTGCATGCGCGCCAGGCCTAGCGCCTTATCGCTGGCACGGCGTGAGCCGACAGCCTCATCTACGACGAAGACCTGATTGCCGCGGCCTATCAGATCAAGAACCGTCTGCAGCACGCAGATGTGGGTTTCGGTGCCGCAGATCACGAACTGCCGGCGCTCGCCGCCGGGGCGCTTGAACAGCTCGCCATCGCGGGCGGCGGAAAAATGCAGCTTCTCGACGATCGAATCCTCGCCGATGCCGTCGCGTAGCATGGCGATGGTCGAGCCCAGGCCCTTGCTGTATTGCTCGGTGGCTAGCACCGGCACGCCGACGCGCTTGGCCACTTGAATCAGCCACGCGCTGTGCTCGGCCAGCGCGGTGTTGCCCTCAATCGCGGGGAACAGCCGCTCCTGGATATCGATGATGACGAGCGTGGATTCCTGCGCATTGATGAGCATTGTGGTTTTCCTTGCAGACCGAATCAGGGCTTGAACGCGCCGATGAAAATGGACGGATCGATGCGCACATCGTTGAGGCTGACGTTCCAGTGCAGGTGCGGCCCGGTGGCTCTGCCGGTAGAACCGACCTTGCCGAGCACGGCGCCGCGAGAAAGCTCGTCGCCGACCTTTACATCGATCTTCGACAGGTGGCAGAACATGCTTATCAGCCCTTGGCCATGGTCGACGAATACCGTGTTGCCATTGAAGAAATAGTTGCCGATGAGGATCACCTTTCCGGCGGCCGGAGCCTTGATTGGTGTGCCTGCCGAGGCGGCAAAGTCCAGTCCTGAATGCGGGTTGCGCTCTTCGCCGTTAAAGAAGCGGCGAAGGCCGAACGGCGAGGACAGCGGTCCGTTCACGGGCTTGTCGAACAGCAGGTTACTGGGCTGGCGAGGGCTGAACTGACGGTAGGCGCGGGTCTGCTCATCCAGTTCGCGTTCGATGCGCTTGAGGTCGGCAGGATTTGGATTCACCTGCCGTTGATTCTTCAATGTGATGTGCTGCTCGCGGTAGGTCCGGGGTTCGACACGGAAGCTATGCGCCTGGCCATCGACGTCCAGCGACTGCTGGCCGGCCTTTACCGTCAGCGGGATGCCGACGATGGCGATCCAGCGCTGGCCATCCTCGCGCACCACTAGCACAGGCTTGCCTTCGTAACGTGCTGTCGGCGCATTCGCATCGCTGCCAAGACCAATCACCGCGACGCCACCGGGTACGGGCTTGTTCAGCAGACGGGTAAGAAAACCTTCGGCGTGGGCGGGGAGCGTCAGACAGAGCAGCAACACGAAAACAAAACGCATGGTGATTCCTTCGTAAAGCGGGTGGCGCCCGGTGCCGCTCAGTCCAACAAGGAGAGCGTCACCGGCGTTTGATGATTGTCCTCGACGCGAACCTCCAGCTCGCCATCCCCGAGGCGCGCCTTCAACCGCTGGCCGGGCTGGGTCTGGCCGGCACTGCGAATCGCCTGGCCGCGCTCGTTGAGCAGAATGCTGTAGCCGCGTGACAGTGTCGCCAGTGGACTCACGACATTCAGCGTCTGCGCCAGCCCCAGCAGATGCTGACGGCGGCTTTTCAGTGCGTCTTGCATGGCGCGCGGCATGCGTCCGGATAGATGCTCAAGCCGCTGACGCAGCAGATTGAGTGCGCGCCCGGGATGTTGCGCGGCGAGGCGTGTATCGAGTCGGGCGAGGCGTTCCTGACCCGCGCAGAGGCGGCGATCGATACCGCGCAGTAAGCGTTGTTCCAGATGATCGATGCGCTGGGCCTGTTGTTGCAGACGCTCACCGGGATGGCGCAGGCGCCGGGTCAGGCCTTCGAGACGCGATTCTTCGCGATGCAGACGATCGCGCATACGAAGCAACAAGCGTTGACGCAGACCGTCCAGGCGTTGCCGAACATCAGCACTGCTCGGTGCCAGCAACTCGGCTGCGGCGGAAGGTGTCGGCGCGCGGACATCAGCAACGAAATCGGCGATGGACACGTCGGTCTCGTGCCCGACGGCGCAAACGATCGGCGTCTCGCAGGCTTCGACGGCGCGCGCCACGGCCTCTTCGTTGAAGCACCAGAGATCCTCCAGCGAGCCGCCACCACGCGCGAGAATCAATGCATCGAAACCGCCGCGATCAGCCAGTTCAATGGCTCGCACGATCTGAGCTGTCGCCTCACGGCCCTGCACCGGTGTCGGCACCAGGGTCAGCGCAACATGCGGGGCGCGTCGGCGAAACACCGAAATGATGTCGCGAATCACCGCGCCGGTAGGCGAACTGACGATGCCGATGCGCTGTGGATGGGCGGGCAGGGCGCGTTTGCCTGCGGCGTCGAACAGGCCTTCGGCGCTGAGTTTTTCCTTCAGCGCCTCGAAGGCCAGGCGCAACGCGCCATCGCCGGCGGGCTCGACATTGTCGAGAATCAACTGATAGTCGCCACGACCCTCGAACAGCGAAACCCGGCCGCGCACCTTCACGGCCAATCCATCGCGCAAGGCCTGGCGCACGCGTAATGCGTTCTGTCGGAACAGTGCGCAGCGGACCTGGGCGCTCTTGTCCTTGAGGGTGAAATAGATGTGGCCGGAGGCTGGCTTGGACAGGTTGGAAATTTCGCCTTCGACCCAGACTTGGGAAAATACGTCTTCGAGCAGCAGCCGCGCGCGACCGTTGAGCTGGTTGACGGTCAGCACCTCGCGGTCGAGATTCAGGCGTTGGAAAGGATCTTTGAGCATGGCGGCGATGATAAGGGAAAAGCGCGGAAAGAGCGCTGGAGGCGAAAGGCTAAACGAACGACAGGCGACGAGGCATCATTGACCTGTGTGAAGGGCGTATTAAGCTGCGCGGCTTTCTCCATCTTTGTTCGAGCAAGCCATGGGCCACAGCCAAGCCATCGTCGTGCCGCGTATTTCCACGTTTCCCGGCCATGAAGCCAAGGCGCGGATGATCCTGCGCTGGCTCTCCGAACGACGGATCGTCGAGGCATTGCCAACCACCTGCGGTCGCGGAGTAGGCGGTATGGGGTACGCCATCGCGGCGGGTGCACGCAGCGTCGTAGAGCATCCTGAGCGACTGCCGTTCGGCGAGGCGATCAATGGGCTGGAAGTGGTGACCACGCGCTGCATCTACACCCCGACCCGGGATTTTGCCGAGGAAGCTGGCTGCCCCGAATGTCGCCGCGAGATTGGAGAGGCGCTGTTCGAGAGTCTCGACGAGTGGATGCCTGCACAGACCGATACGTTCGTCTGTCCGGAATGCGGGTTCGAAGACGACATCAATGGTTTCCTGTTCATCCCTGCCTGCGGATTTTCCAATCTGGGGTTCATCTTCAACGGCTGGGGTGAGGCTGGCTTCCGCCAGGCGTTTCTTGCGGAATTCACCGGGCGCCTGGGTTTCGCGGCGGCTTTGGTGACGGAGCGTTCGTGACCAGCTGGTCAGTTCGTCGATTCTTCCATGGCGAACGTGCGCGGCGGACCGCACAACCGCATTGAGCGCAAGGGGTCCTGTGGGTATAATGCCGCGCTTCCTTTTTCCCGCCTGGGAGCCCCCGCCATGCTGCGTATCAGCCAAGAAGCCCTGACTTTCGATGACGTTCTCCTGATCCCGGGTTATTCCGAGGTCTTGCCGAAGGATGTCAGCCTCAAGACCCGCCTGACCCGCGACATCGAGCTGAACATTCCCCTTGTTTCCGCGGCAATGGACACTGTCACCGAAGCCCGCCTGGCCATCGCCATGGCACAGGAAGGCGGCATCGGCATCATTCACAAGAACATGAATGTCGAACAGCAGGCGGCGGAGGTTCGCAAGGTCAAGCGCCACGAAACGGCGATCGTTCACGATCCGGCGACCGTGACGCCTGAAACCAAGATCAGCGAACTGCTGCGCAAGGCGCGCGAGCTGGGTTTCTCTGGTTTCCCCGTAGTGTCGGGCAAAGAACTGGTGGGTATTGTCACCGGGCGCGACCTGCGCTTTACGCCGAACGTCGGTGATTCCGTTGCCGCGATCATGACGCCGAAGGAAGAGCTGATCACCGTTCAGGAAGGCACCGGCCTCGAAGAAATCAAAACCAAACTCTACGAGCACCGCATCGAGAAGATGCTGGTGGTCGACAGTAATTTCCACCTGCGCGGGCTGGTCACCTTCCGTGACATCGAGAAGGCCAAGACCTACCCGCTGGCATCCAAGGATGATCAGGGCCGCCTGCGTGTCGGTGCTGCCGTAGGTACTGGCGCTGATACGGCCGAGCGTGTCGAAGCATTGGCTGCAGCCGGCGTCGATGTGATCGTGGTCGATACCGCTCATGGCCATTCGCGCGGCGTGCTCGATCGCGTGCGCTGGGTCAAGGACAACTTCCCGCAGGTACAGGTGATCGGCGGCAACATCGCCACCGCCGAGGCCGCTCTGGATCTGGTCAAGGCGGGAGCCGATGCGGTCAAGGTCGGTATCGGCCCCGGCTCGATCTGCACCACCCGCATCGTCGCCGGTGTCGGCGTGCCGCAGATATCCGCAATCGCCAATGTCTCCGCCGCGCTCGAAGGCACCGGCGTGCCGATGATCGCCGACGGCGGCATCCGTTTCTCCGGTGACCTGTCCAAGGCCATCGTGGCCGGCGCCAACGCCGTGATGATGGGCTCGATGTTCGCCGGAACCGAAGAGGCGCCGGGCGAGATCGAGCTGTTCCAGGGTCGCTCGTACAAGGCTTACCGCGGCATGGGCTCGCTGGGCGCCATGTCCCAGGCGCAGGGTTCGTCGGATCGCTACTTCCAGGACTCCTCCGCTGGTGCCGAGAAGCTGGTGCCCGAAGGCATCGAAGGGCGCGTGCCGTACAAGGGCTCGCTGGCCGCGATCATTCACCAGCTGATGGGCGGCCTGCGCGCCTCCATGGGCTACACCGGTAGCGCGACCATCGATCACATGCGTACCCATCCGCAGTTCGTGCGCATCACGGGCGCCGGCATGGCCGAGTCGCACGTGCACGACGTACAGATCACGAAAGAAGCCCCGAACTATCGGGTTGGCTGATCAAGCTCTTTTCGCTGGAGGCTAGAGGCTAGAGGCTGGACGATGTTGCTTTCTCGTTCAGCCTCCAGCCTCCATCCTCCGGCCATTATTCAGGTAAAGAAAATGGCCCACCCCGACATCCACGCTCACCGTATCCTGATTCTCGATTTCGGCTCCCAGTACACGCAGCTGATCGCTCGGCGCGTGCGCGAGATTGGCGTCTACTGCGAGCTGCATCCGTTCGACATGAGCGATGAAGATATTCGCGAATTCAATCCGCGCGGCATCATTCTCGCTGGCGGTCCGGAGTCGGTACACGCCGAAGGTAGCCCACGTGCGCCGCAGGCAGTGTTCGATCTGAACGTGCCGCTGTTCGGCATCTGCTATGGCATGCAGACCATGTCCGAGCAGCTCGGCGGCAAGGTCCAGGGTTCCAATGAGCGCGAGTTCGGCTATGCGCGCGTCGATCTGGTCGGCAAGTCCAAGCTGTTCGACGGCATCGAAGACCACATGGACGACGACGGCGTGTTCGGCCTCGACGTCTGGATGAGCCACGGCGATAAGGTGACCAACCTGCCGGAAGGTTTCCATATCCTCGCCAGCACGCCGAGCTGCCCAATCGCTGCGATGGGCGACGACCACCGCGGCTACTATGGTGTGCAATTCCATCCAGAAGTGACTCACACCCGCCAGGGCGGGCGCATCCTGTCGCGTTTCCTGCTGGAAATATGTGGTTGCGAGGCGCTGTGGACACCGTCGAATATCGTCGATGATTTGATCGAGCAGGTCCGGACTCAGGTCGGTTCGGCCAACGTGCTGCTGGGCCTTTCCGGCGGTGTCGATTCCTCGGTGGTCGCGGCGCTGCTGCACAAGGCCATCGGTGATCAACTGACCTGCGTGTTCGTCGACAATGGCCTGCTGCGCCTGCACGAAGGCGATCAGGTAATGGCGATGTTCGCCGAGAACATGGGCGTCAAGGTGATCCGCGCGGACGCCGAAGCGCAGTTCCTCGACAACCTCGCCGGCGAAGCCGACCCGGAGAAGAAGCGCAAGATCATCGGCCGCACGTTCATCGACGTCTTCGATGCCCAGGCCAGCAAGCTCGACAACATTCAGTTTCTCGCCCAAGGCACCATTTACCCGGACGTCATCGAGTCCGCCGGTGCCAAGAGCGGCAAGGCGCATGTGATCAAGTCGCACCACAACGTCGGTGGCCTGCCGGAAGAAATGAACCTCAAACTGGTCGAACCCCTACGTGAACTGTTCAAGGACGAGGTCCGCAAGATCGGTCTCGAACTGGGTCTGCCCTACGACATGGTGTATCGCCATCCATTCCCGGGTCCGGGTCTGGGCGTGCGCATTCTCGGCGAGGTGAAGAAGGAATACGCCGACCTGCTGCGTCGTGCCGACCACATCTTCATCCAGGAACTGCGCAACTTCGATTGGTACCACAAGACCAGCCAGGCCTTCGTGGTCTTCCAGCCGGTCAAATCGGTGGGTGTGGTCGGCGACGGTCGTCGCTACGCCTGGGTCGTCGCGCTGCGCGCAGTGGAGACCGTCGATTTCATGACCGCACGTTGGGCGCATCTGCCTTATGAGCTGCTAGAGAAGGTTTCGAACCGGATCATCAACGAGATCGAAGGCATCTCGCGCGTCACTTACGATGTATCGAGCAAGCCGCCTGCCACCATCGAGTGGGAGTGATATCAGGTCCTTCGAGGACTATCGATACCTATCGATAAGGTGCTGTAACGTGTTGATTTATAATAAAATGCGTCGCGTCACCTATCGGTAGCTATCGCCAGGCAGCGGAATGTTTTGGCGGTACTGGTAACGGTAAGAACCGAAGGCCGGATTCAGACCCTCCCGTTTACTATCGAGACCAAACCGGTCTTTGACGGTAAATCTCTCCTCCGGAAAGCTTCTGTCATGCGGCTTTCCCGGCATCAGCAGGTCTCCTGAACCTGGACGGTAAAAGCCGTCCTGAACAGGAGGAAAAACCTCAATGCTGACCGACACCGCACTGCGCAAACTAAAGCCCAAAGCCAAGCCCTACAAGGCTTCCGATCGCGACGGCATGTACGTAACGGTATCGCCCGGCGGTACCGTCACCTTTCGCTACGATTACCGTCTCAATGGACGCCGGGAAACGCTGACCATCGGACGGTATGGGCCAGCGGGGATTTCATTGGCCATGGCGCGCGAAAAGCTGCTGGATGCCAAGCGAATGGTTGCTCAAGGCATATCTCCCTCCTTGGAAAAACAGCGAGCCAAGCGGCGACTGACAGCTGCCAAGTCGTTTGGCGACATGCTGAAGAGATGGCTGACTGATACGCGTATGGCCGACAGCACGCGATCCATGCGTAAGAGCATCATTGATCGCGACATCCTGCCGGTCTTCGAGAACCGTCTCCTGACCGAAATCACTGCAGACGATCTCCGCATGCTCTGCGCCAAGGTGAAGGGGCGTGGTGCGCCGGCAACGGCCGTCCACATTCGCGACATCGTGAAGCAGGTCTTTGCGTTTGCAATCCTGCACGGTGAGAAAGTGGAGAATCCGGCCGACGGTGTTAAGGCAGCATCGATCGCCACCTTCGTGCCGAAAGACCGAGCGCTGACCCCGACCGAGATTCGCCTGGCTTTTCACCAGTTGGAGTCGATTGCGGCGTACCCCACCATTCGATTGGCCTTGCGCCTGGTACTGCTGACCTTGGTGCGTAAAAGCGAGCTGATCGAAGCTACTTGGAATGAGGTGGATTTTGAGAACGCCACGTGGACGATCTCCAAGCAGCGTATGAAGGGACGCAATCCCCACGTGGTCCACCTGTCGCGCCAAGCTCTGGACATCTTCGTGGCATTGCACACGTGTGCTGCAGGCTCGAGGTTCGTGCTGCCCTCGCGCTATGACATCCACCGCTGCATGTCGCACGCCACCTTGAACCGGATCACCCAACTTATCGCATCGCGGGCCAAGGAAGCAGGGCTGCCGCTGGAGCCGTTTACGGTGCACGACCTGCGCAGGACTGGCTCTACGCTACTCAACGAAGTGGGCTTCAACGGTGACTGGATCGAGAAGTGCCTGGCGCATGAGGACGGGCGTTCCTCGCGCTCGGTCTACAACAAGGCCGAATATGCGGAGCAGCGGCGCCACATGTTGCAAGAGTGGGCAGACATGGTTGATGCCTGGATCGATGGTCGGACTCACCTTCCGAAGCTGTTGCCGGACAATGTGTCCGTGCCGGTATTGAGTGCAGCCGTATAAAGGAATGGACAGGTTGTCAGTTGACAACCTGTCGAAGCATACGAATACTGGAGACCATCCATGGCCCGTCCTTCACATCCTAAGAAAGAGATCGAAGAAGCGCTTAAACATGCCGAAGGGCAGGGGTGGCGCATCGAAGTTGGCGGCAGTCACGCCTGGGGGCGGATTTACTGTCCCTATAACGACGAGGAATGTCGCTGCGGCGAGTTCTGCATCACCAGCGTGTGGAGTACGCCGAAGAACCCCAGCAACCATGCACGCGCCTTACGCCGCGTGGTGGACAACTGCACCACGCATCGTACGCAGCAGGATACTGCCAACGGTGCAGAGGAGTAGCACGATGGAATACACCTTCACCCTGAAATACCAACTCGCTGAGGACGACCGTACCCCGGATATTCTGGTCGAGCGCCTTGGCGAAGCGGGCTGCGACGATGCTCTGGTCGGCATCGGCCAGCCGGGTCGGCTGGCTCTGGAGTTCACTCGAGAGGCGGAGAATGCGGATGCGGCTGTGCGCAGTGCACTGGCCGATGTGCGCCATGCGGTGCCCTCGGCCAGGCTGATAGAGGTCGCTCCGGATCTGGTCGGCCTCACTGACGTGGCCGAAATGGTTGGTGTATCGCGACAAAACATGCGCAAGCTGATGCTGGCCAATCCGGGCAGCTTCCCCGCACCGGTGCACGAGGGCAGTGCGTCAATCTGGCACCTGGCGGACGTGCTGGCCTGGTTGCAGACCAAGGGCAGCTACTCGCTGGCCTGGGATGTTCTGGAGGTGGCTCAAGTGGCTTTGCAGGTCAATCTGGCGAAGGAAAGTCGGCGTCTACCTCGCTCGACTTCTACGGAGCTGGAAGCTCTAGTTGGCTGAGGCCTGCATCGGCCGCATACCTAATCTGAGCTCGACCGAACCGGGCGGGTTTTCCGTAGGCGGACATCCGGGCCACTGATGTTTTTACGAGGCGCCTGCTTGCGCTCCTCGATCCACGCCTCCACCTCAGCTAAGTCCCATACGACGCAACGCGGTGTCAGGTTAAAGCGTCTAGGGAACTCGCCACGACGCTCCATCTCGTAGATGGTCGTTTCGGACAGAGGGATGATCTGTCTTAGCTCTTGTCGCCGGATGGTGCGCCGAAACGGTAGGGGGCTTTGCTTCGGAAACTGTGGTAGCACGTCGTAGCCGTCTGTCTCTGGAATGGGCAGTGGCTCGCTGTTTTTAGAAATCAGTAAGCTGGGCATAGGCGATTGTGGTTCCACGTTGACTAAGGGAGTCTGCGGAATAGCGGCATGGTGCGGTTCGGTACCTATCGAGACAACCTGTTGCAGCGTAGAGGAACGAAACCTAGATCCATCTGCAATGCCCTTGTAGTCGCGGGATTCAGTTGATGCCAGCGAGCGAAGGACAACACCACCACGAAGGCTTACGGGCAATTGCAGCCGGTCACGACTGGCAGCTACAGCCAAAAGCAGACAGCCAGGTGCGGTCAAGTCGAGGTTGGAGGGGCTAGAAGGTAGGTCATTAACAGGTGGACGGGCCGCTAATACGGTCCGTTTTGTTGGAAGGCCACCTTGTCCGGTCTCTGCCCACGAAACAGATGACCCTCGCCGACGCCCAGTATGCCAGCAACCATAAGCAGAACCGCAAGGAGCTGTTCCTGATCAGAATGAATCAGGTGCTGCCATGACAAGACTTTATTACCCTGATCGAGCCGCATTACCCGAAGGGTGAAGGCGGTTGCCCTGCCTATCCGCTGCTACAGCGACCCGGCTATGGCGGGGGCGCTGTACGAGACGACCCTCCTGTACCAGTTGCCGGGTTGCCCGGAGCGCATCCCCGACGAGACCGCCATCCTCAACTTCCTTCGTCTGATGGACGCCACAAACTGGCGGCAGGTACGTGCCAAGGTCGACCACCCGATTCGGGTTAAACCGCTGAAGTGAGGGTAAATCCCTAGCGACGCGAGGCCACGGGTGCAATGTTATTTTGATATCAAATATGCCACTCTCTGAGTCAGTGCTCGGCCTCGAAAAGGCTGCCTATAAACTATTCTTGGAACTAAATTTGGCATGACTACAGAAAAAGACGAAAGCAGCTCTTCATTGATGAAGATGGTGGAGGCTATCGCCATTAGCCCGCAGGATGCCCGAGAAATGGTTACGCAGTACGAAAACCAGGCACGCAGCTCGGCGCCGTCCGCAACGGACGAAAAGATTCAGGATGCTGTCGTCGACAAAATCATTAGCCGCTATTCAAAGCTGGCCGCGACGTCTGGCGCCGCCACTGCTCTTCCGGGTGTCATTCCCGGTATCGGTACTGCGGTGAGCGCTGTGGGGGGCGGGCTGGCGGATATCTCGGTGTGCATGAAGCTGCAGATCGACATGACCATGTGTCTGGCGGTTGCCATTAACGGCAAGATGTCCAACGAAGATGCTAAGCACATGTCGTACATCATCGCGCTGTACGGCTCCTTGGAGCAGCTGGGGTCTTCCGGGGCTACCAGAATTGCCAGCAAGGCCGGCGTGCGTATGGTGCACCAATATTTGAAGGGCCCGACGCTTCAGATTATCAAGGAGTTGTTTGCGAAGATCGGCATTTCGTTCACTCAGAAAGCCGCGGCGAAAGTAATCCCGTTTGGGATCGGGGTCATCGTCGGCGGAACGGCGAATTACGCGCTCACCACCTATGTAGGAAAAACCGCTCGCGACACCTTCCTTCTGAATCTGAAAGAAGAGGTGGCCACGGAGTAACTGTCAGAAGAGGGAAAGGGAACGTATTTATTTATCGGATAGACCGGTCGCTTCTGGCCCAGAGTGTGTAAAAACGTCCGTACAAACCTTTGCTATGATTTCTGAGAACT
>NZ_CEXBBO010000010.1:0-131410 GCF_982611455.1 Stutzerimonas sp. | reverse complement strand
AGCCTGAAGCCTGAAGCCTGAAGCCTGAAGCCTGAAGCCTGAAGCCTGAAGCCTGCCGTAACTGCTACAATCGCCGCTTTTCCGTCTTCTGGAGTTCCTCCGGTGTCTGTCGTGTTCGTCGCCGCTTCCAAACTGCCGACGCCGTTCGGCGTGTTTACCATGCATGGTTTTCTCGATCAGGACACTGGTAAGGAACATGTCGTACTGACGCTGGGTAATGTTGCAGACGGCAAGCCCGTGCTGGGCCGGCTGCATTCAGAGTGCCTGACGGGGGATGCCCTGTTCAGTCTGCGCTGCGATTGCGGCTTCCAGCTTGAGGCTGCGCTGCGGGCCATTTCCGAGGAGGGGCGCGGTGCGTTGCTCTATCTTCGCCAGGAAGGCCGCGGTATCGGCCTGCTGAACAAGATCCGCGCTTACGAGCTGCAGGATGCCGGTGCCGATACCGTCGAAGCCAATGAACGTCTGGGCTTCGCCCCCGACATGCGCGACTACGCGATCTGTCTGCCGATGCTCGAGCACCTGGGCATCGCCGAGATCAAGTTGATGACTAACAACCCGCGCAAAGTGAAGGCGCTTCAGGGCTTTGGCATCCGTGTCGCCGAACGCATGCCGCTGCAAATCGCGCACAATCCGCACAACCGCAAGTACCTCGCCACCAAGGCCGGCAAGCTCGGCCATATGCTCGGCGAGATTCACCAGGGCGAAGCCGAGCAGTCGTGAGCCGTACGGCCGCCCGCCGCCAGCTGTCACGTGATGGCTGGCTGTATCTACTATTTATCGTGGTGCCCGCGCTGATCACCAGCCAGCTTCCCGAGCTGGCTGGCCGCTTCGGTGAGCGTCTTGCCTTGCCGTTGTTCGTAATCGGACTCGCCTTCCTGTTTTTCAATCTGCCTCGTTTTACCGCTTACAAGCATGCGTTGATCGCCACGGAAAATGCGTTCGGCACCGATGACGAATCGGCGGCGTGGGCCGCGCTGCGTGGTACTCGACTGCGTGCCTTGAGGATCGCCGCGTTGCCGTCCTGGCTGGCTGCAATCGGTGCACCACTCGGGCTTGAACCTGTCGCAGAATTGCTGTTGGTTTGCGGCAGTTTGGCGCTGCTGGTGCTCTATCGCGTTCCGCGTCAGTTGCGGTGATGCGCGCGCTGCTGCTGTTCGTTGCGCTGCTCATTTCGCCTTTGCTGACGGCGGCGGAACGGGTTGTCAGCTTGGCGCCTTCCCTTAGCGAAATCATGTTGGAGCTGGATGCAGCCGATCTGCTGGTCGGCGTACTCGACGGCGGCAATCGACCGGCAGCGCTAGCCAAAGTCCCTTCGGTGGGGCGGGTCGGTCAGCTGGAAATGGAAAGCCTGCTCGCACTGCAACCGACATTGGTACTGCTCTGGCCCGACAGCATCAGCCGCGCGCAACGCGACCAGCTCGAGCAATTCAGTATTCCCTTGCTCGTTGCGCAACCGACCTCGCTTGAGCAACTGGCCGCGCAGTTCGCGCTGATCGGCGAGCGGGTTGGGCGCGCCGAACGGGGCTTTGAATTACAGAAGCAGTTCGCCGAGGGCCTGGATCAGCTGCGTCGACGCTACTACCGCGAGCATCCACTGGCGGTGTTCTATCAAATCTGGAACCGCCCGCTGTATACCCTCGGCGGACGGCAGATCATCAGTGACGCTATCGAAGTATGCGGTGGCCGGAATGTCTTCGCCGATCTGCGTCTGCCGGCTCCGCAGGTCAGCGTCGAGTCTGTGCTGTCGCGAAATCCCGATGTGATTCTGGCCGGCAGCGGCGCCCAGCTATCCGAGTGGAAAGCCTGGCCGCAGCTCGCGGCGGTGCGCAAGGGCCAGCTGTGGGAAGTGCCGGACAAGGGGCTGGAGCGGCCGAGCTTCCAGATGCTCGGCGCGATCAAGAAGCTCTGTGACGTAATGGGGCAGGCGCGGCGCTGAAGGTGTGTGCTTAACGGTTGCGAGTCCAGTCAAAATGCTCTTTACAGCACGTAGACTCCGCTTCTTCGCTGTTTTCGCCTGCCTCGCTACGTTTTCAGCGGCCTGTTAGAACGATGGCGTCCAGGTTACTGCGAACAAAGCCGTGCGGCCTTCGGTGTTGTAGCCGTAACGGCCGCTGGAGTAGGTCGCTTCTACGTAGTCCTTGTCGAACAGATTGTTCAGCTTGGCTTCCAGGCTGACCTCATGGCTCGCCTGCCAGCTGCCACGCAGGCCAACCAGGGCATAGCCACCGAGTTCGATGGTGTTGGCTGCATCATCGTAGCGACCGCTGACAGCGCGCCAGTTGGCGCCGACCATAAAGTTTCCGAACTGGCGATCCACATCCAGGCTGAGCGTACGCTTGGCACGGCGCGGCAGAACATGGCCGCTGTCGCGGTCGCGCGGATCGATCAGGCCGAGCGCAAGGTTGGTTTGCCAGCCAAATAGTTGCTGTCTGAGTGCGGCTTCGAAGCCATTGATGCGGGCCGTCTGGACGTTATAGGGCAACCAGCCGGTACTGGCGTCCGAGACGATGGCGTCTTCGATGTCGGTACGGTAGATCGACAGTTCCAGCGACCCGGTATCGCTGTAGCGGTTGCGCCATTGCAGTTCATAGCTTCGCGAATGCTCAGGCGAAAGGTCTGGATTTGCGCTTGAGAAACAGGTGCCGAAGTAGCAGGCGTCGGGATAGTAGAGATCATTGAACGTCGGGGCGCGAAAGCCTTCGCTGTAAGAGGCGATCAGGTCGTTGCGAGGGTCCAGCGGAACGGTTAGCGCGGCGTTCCAGCTGTTTTCGCTGCCGTACTGCTGGTTCTTGTCATGCCGCAGCCCTAGCTCGGTGGAAAATACGGAGCCGTTGTAACGGTGCTGGATGAAACCGGCCTGGTTCCAGCGCGCCTCCTCGACGAAGTCGGTGGTGCTGTGCAGGCGGTCTTCATACCAATCGGCGCCCAGAAGGAGCTGATGGTCGCTGTCGAGGGTCAGCGTGTTGACCCAGCTGGCCGAGTCGCGATAGGTGGCGAAGCTGTAGAACATATCCTCAGTGGCACCTGACAGCTCGTTGCCAGTGTCTCGCTTGTCCTCGCTGTGACCTGCCTCGAATCGGCTGCTCCATCGGTCATTGATCTGCAGATCGACGAAACCGGACAATGTGCTGAGCTGAAACTCGGTCGTGGGTCGGGACGGACCAAAGACGTCGTCATATTCGATCTGCCCGCGCTGATCGAGCGCGCTTACGCCGGCTTCCAGTCTTTCATTGAAACGATGCGCCAGGTTCACACTGAGCGAGCGGTTGCGATAGGCATCGTCGTCACGGTTCAGATTGTCACCGTGGCGGGTCGCGTCGATGCCGTCGGTTTCGTTCAGCGAGGCACCGACGTTAAAGCGGGTCTGGCCGTTGCCTCCGGATACTCCCAGGTTACGCTCGAAAGTCGAATGGCTACCCGCGCCGAGGCGCACATAGGGGTTGAGCCCCTTGCCGCTCCCTTGTCGGGTAAAAATCTGTACCACGCCGCCAATGGCGTCGGAGCCGTACAGCGCGGAGCGCGCACCGCGCACGACTTCCACCCGCTCGATCTGGTCAGGGCTGAGAAACTCGAGACTGCTGGTGCCGCTGGACGCTGCAGCGATGCGCTGGCCATCGACTAGAATCAGCGTCTGCCCGCTGGCGGTGCCGCGAACGAGCAGACTGGTGAGGCTACCTGCGCCTCCGGTGCGCACGACATTGACGCCGGGCACGCGCTCGAGCAGTTCGGCCACACTGCGTACTTGCAGGCGGTCTATGTCGGCGCGGTTGAATACGGTCGTTGCAGCCGCTGTCTGCGTTCGCAGTTGCGGCACGCGGTTGGCGGACACGACGGTATCGTTGAGCTTCAGCGCCTCATCGCGGCTTGGCGTCTGGGCGAATGCGGAAACGCTGGGCAGCAGTGCCACAGCCAAGGCAAGACGGGTCAGTTTCATGAATCAATCCTCAAAAGTTCAGAGCTTTTGAGGAGGGCAGGAACAAGCGCGCGGAATAATGCGCAGCGCTTGACGGTGCTGCCCTCCGCAACACCAGTCGAATCCGTCAGGCCGGTCTCCGGGCTTTCGACGCGCACCGAGCTCGCCTTCCCGTGTCAGGACACAGTGGCGGTTGAGCGGGCGGTGATCCGTGGATCACGGTCGATTACCGTTGCGGGGGCAGCGCCGGCTTGGCTCGTTGGAGCGCACCGGCTTCCCGTTTAATGCGGACCTTGCGGTCGTGCACACCTGGGCGGATAAAACGCGCGAACCTTACGGGGTGATGCAGCGAAACACAAGGCAGGCGGTGACAGAAACGTCATCTATCGCGGTTGCGTCTGGGATCGAGCAGATGTTCCACGCAGGGGCTTGAGAACGACGCGTCGCGGGAAGCGCGAAAGATGCGGTTCTGCTTTGATTCGTTTCCAGCGGCGAGCCTGGAAACAAGTGAATATAAGGCGCGGCCTTAGAGGCGTAGGGTGGATGTCGCCTTTTACATCCGGCTTTTGAGGTGGACACGCTTCGCAATTTTCCACGGTGGCATTGTTTTACGACGCAGCCTGTAGCACTTCCAGCCGCGCACGCACGGCGGCTTCGATGCCGCTGGCATCCAGGCCGCACTCGGCAAGCATCTCGCTGGGCTTGGCGTGCTCGACGTAGTAGTCCGGCAGTCCCAGATGAAGGATCGGCTTTTGCAGGTTTTCGTTGGCGAGGAATTCGCTCACAGCGCTGCCGGCGCCGCCCATGATGCTATTTTCTTCGATAGTCACCAGTAGCTCGTGATCGGCAGCCAGCTGGCGCACCAATGCTTCATCAAGCGGTTTGACGAAGCGCATGTCGACTACCGTTGCATCGAGACTTTCGCCGACCTTCAGGGCTTCGGCCAGTTGAACGCCGAAAACCAGCAGTGCGACCCGGCGGCCGCTGCCGTTGCGGCCTTCGCGGCGCACCACACCCTTGCCTATTTCCAGCGGTTCGAGGCCGGGCTCGATCGTCGCGTTCGGGCCGGTGCCACGTGGATAACGCACCGCTGCGGGGCCTTCGAAATGGTAGCCAGTGGTGAGCATGCGGCGCATCTCGTTTTCGTCACTCGGCGTCATCACCAGCATGCCGGGGATGCAGCGCAGATAGGTGAGATCGAAGCTGCCAGCATGGGTCGGGCCGTCTTCGCCGACCAAACCGGCGCGGTCGATGGCGAACAGTACGTTGAGGTTCTGCACGGCGACGTCATGGATCAGTTGGTCATAAGCGCGCTGCAGGAAGGTCGAATAGATCGCAACCACCGGTTTGGCTCCTTCGCAGGCCATGCCGGCAGCCAATGTCACGGCGTGCTGTTCGGCGATGGCGACATCGAAGTAGCGATCCGGGAAGCGCTCGCTGAACGCGACCAGGTCGGAACCTTCCTTCATGGCCGGAGTAATGCCGGCCAAGCGCGGATCAGCGGCGGCCATGTCGCACAGCCATTGACCGAAGACGTTGGAGTATTTCGGGCCGCTGGGCTTTTTAGGGGCCGCTGGAGCGCCGACGGGTTCCAGCTTGCTGATCGCATGCCAGGTAATCGGATCGACTTCAGCCGGGGCGAAGCCTTTGCCCTTCTTGGTCACCACATGCAGGAATTGCGGCCCGGAGAGGTCGCGCATGTTACGCAGGGTGGCGATCAGGGTCGGCAGATCGTGGCCGTCGATGGGCCCGATGTAGTTCCAGCCGAGCTCTTCGAACAGCGTGCCGGGGACCAGCATGCCCTTGGCATATTCTTCGGTACGGCGAGCAATTTCCCAGGCGCCGGGTAGGCGCGACAGGACCTTCTTGCTGCCTTCGCGCATGCTCGTGTAGGTACGGCTGGAAAGAATCTTGGCGAGATAGTTGGACAGACCGCCAACGTTGCGCGAGATCGACATGTCGTTGTCGTTGAGCACCACCAGCATGTCGGCGCCAACTTCAGGGGCGTGGTTCAGCGCCTCGAAGGCCATGCCGGCGGTGAGCGCGCCGTCACCGATCACGGCAATGGACTTGCGCTTCTTGCCCTGCAGGCGAGCAGCGATGGCCATGCCCAGTGCGGCGCTGATCGAGGTGCTGGAATGGCCGACGCCAAAGGTGTCGTACTCGCTTTCGCTGCGGCGCGGAAAGGCCGCGAGACCGTCTTTCTGACGCAGGCTGGCCATGCGTTCGCGGCGACCAGTAAGGATCTTGTGTGGATAGGCTTGATGACCGACGTCCCAGACCAGACGGTCGTCGGGCGTGTCGTAAACGTAGTGCAGGGCAATGGTCAGCTCGATCACACCAAGCCCGGCACCAAAGTGCCCGCCGGTGCGGCCGACGCTATAAAGCAAGTCTTGCCGCAGCTCGTTGGCGAGTTCTTCGAGTTCCGCTTCGCCCAGCCGGCGCAGTTGCTCGGGAGTGGCCGCGCGATCTAGAACGGGCGTTGCAGGGCGGACCCGAGGAATCTCATGGAACGTCTTGGGCATCGAGCGAATCGTTTTTGGCTGAAAAAAGAGCCGCAGTTTACCCGATGGTTACAGCGAGAAGAACGACTCAAGCATCAACGGTCGCCGTCGGGTCGTGTCAGCGAAGCGGCTCGGTGGTTGCCCTGTGGCTTCAGTTGCGGCGTTCGACGATGAAGCAGGCCAGCTGGCGCAACGGCTCAGCGGCGGTGCCGAAGGTGGCGACGGCGTCGAGTGCAAGGTCGCGAAGTTCCAACGCATAGGCCTTTGCCACGTCCATGCCCAGCAGTGCGGGGTAGGTGGGTTTGTCGCGGGCGATATCGGCGCCCTGGTGCTTGCCTAGCGTGGCGGTGTCGCTTTCCACATCGAGAATGTCGTCCTGCACCTGAAAGGCCAGGCCAATGGCCTGCGCGTATTGCTGCAGAGCGGCCAGCTTCTCTGCATCGGCACGACCGCTGGCAAGGGCGCCGAGACGAACGCTGGCCTCGATTAGCGCGCCGGTCTTGTGCCGGTGCATCAGCTCCAAGGCGTTGCGATCGAGCTTTAGGCCCACCGAACCCAGATCGATGGCCTGACCACCGACCATGCCGGCCGGACCGGCTGCGCGGGACAGGCTGACCGCCATTTCCAGGCGCAGCGCCGCGTCCTTCGGGTTATGCGCGTCGCTCGCCAGTGATTCGAAAGCAAGGCTTTGCAGGCCATCGCCGGCGAGGATTGCGCAGGCTTCGTCGAAGGCCTTGTGCGTGGTCGGCTGACCGCGGCGCAGATCATCGTCGTCCATCGCTGGCAGGTCATCGTGGACCAGCGAATAGGCGTGGATCAGCTCGACGGCGCAGGCCGCGCCATCGGCCTGAGCGCTGTCGCCTTCAAGCGCCTCGCAAGCGGCGTAGACCAGTAACGGGCGCACGCGCTTGCCACCGTTCATCACGCTGTAGCGCATGGCTTGGTAAAGGCGTTCGAGTTGCGGGCGGGGCGGGGCGAAGAGCGTCTCGAGACAGCTATCGACGCGCTTTTGGCAGCGCTGCTGGTAGTCGCCGATCATGCTTCGGGGTCCACCTCGAACGGCGCTTCCTGCAGCTTGCCGTCGCGTTCGAGCAGGATCTGTACTTTCTGCTCGGCCTGGCTGAGTGCGGCCTGGCAATCGCGGGTCAGACCGATCCCCTGTTCGAAACAGGTCAGCGAATCTTCCAGCGACAGCTCGCCGCTTTCCAGACGCTCGACCAGTTGTTGCAGCTCGGCGAGGGATTGTTCGAAATCGAGGGCGACTTTCTTGCGGGCCATGGCGGAACCTGTTCTCTGCGGCGGCTGTAAAACGGTCGCGACACTAGCAGAGCTGGGCGGCAGAAGCCATACGCCGAGCGGGCTAAGCGCCTGGTTAGCGCCAGTAAACCGCCTGGAAGTAATAGAGCGTCATAAAGCTGCCGACCAGTATCACGAAGGCGCGTAGCCAGGTCCCCGGCAGCTTCTTGCTCAGCGCGCCGCCAGCGTAGCCGCCGATTGTGGTGCCGATCAGCAGGATCGCCAGCTCATAACCGCTCACACGGCCGGCGATGATGAAGGTGGCCGTGGCAACGCTGTATATCACCGCTGAAATAAGGTTCTTCAGCGCGTTGGCGCGAACCAGTTGATGGCCTTCGATGGAAAACGCCGCCAACTGCAAAATGCCCATCCCCGCGCCGAAATATCCGCCGTAGATCGAAACCAGACCATGCGCTGCGAGCGATGCCGGGGCGTGCGGCGGCACTGCGTTCTCGCCCTTGCGCCGTGCCGCCAGCCAGCGGCTCAGCCAGGGGCTGGCGGCGAACAGTGCGGTGGCGAGCAGCAGCAACCAGGGGATCAGTAGGCTGAACACATCATCGCCGCTGGCGAGCAGCAGCAAGCCCCCTAGCAGGCCGCCGACCAGTCCGGCCAGCAACAATGGAATCAGATAGCGCCCCAGCGGACGCAGCGTCGAGCGCGCGGCCCAGGCGCCAGCGACGCTGGCGGGCCAGAGTGCCACGGCATTGGTCGCGTTGGCGGTGACCGGAGGCAGACCGGTCGCCAATAGCGCAGGGAACGAGAAAAAGGTGCCGCCGCCGGCCAGGGCATTCATTCCGCCCGCTGCGAAACCGGCGGCGATCAGCAGCAATATGTCGAACAGGGGCATCGGACGGACTCGCGGCAAAAGGACGCAGATTATCGCCGCCGCTCCGCTGAGCCAAGCGTGCGCTTAGCTGTCGGATGAACTTAGCGCTTCATCCAGCCGGGTGCTGGCCAGCTCGTTGAGGATGCCGCAGCCACCGGGCGATTGATTACCGGCGCAGCAGCCGCGCAGGTCCTGAAGCTGCCGCTCCAGCGCGTGGAGACTTTCCAGGCGCGTGCGGACGCGTTCGAGCTGCTCGTCGATCAGCAGGTTGATGTCGCCGCAGCTGGCGTCCGGATGGTTGGAGAATTCGAGCAGCCGACGGATATCGGCCAGCCCAATGTCCAGCGCCCGGCAATGGCGGATGAACACCAAATGCGCGAGTTGCTTCGATGAGTAGGAGCGATAGCCGTTGGCGCCCCGTTCCGGGGTCGGCATCAATCCGACTTTCTCGTAGTAGCGGATCGTCTCGACATCTACGCCTGCCGCCGTGCTCAGTTCGCCTATGCGCATGATCGCCCTCCGTCCCCGCATCGGGATTGATTGCCAGAAGGATGCTTGACCCTGGAGCCGCTCCAGGGTGTGCAATGAGCGTCGAATATAAACGAGGAGGGCAAATGATGTCGTCGAAATGCTGTGATTCCGGCTGCGCCACTGGGCAAGTTGCCGGCCCGGGCTTTCGTAAGGCTTTGTGGATCGCGCTGGTGATCAATCTGGCGATGTTCGTCGTGGAGATCGTCAGCGGATTGCGTTCCGGTTCGGTCTCGCTGTTGGCCGATGCCATCGACTTCGCCGGCGACGCCGCCAATTACGGCATCACGCTCACGGTGCTGTCCATGGGGCTGGTCTGGCGTTCGCGCGCGGCGTTGGTGAAGGGGTTGTCGATGCTCGCCTTCGGCGTATTCGTCCTTGCCCGCGCCGGTTGGTCGATCTATGCCGATGTCGTCCCGGAGCCATTGACCATGGGTGTGATCGGCGCGCTGGCGTTGATCGCCAACGTTGTCGTGGCACTGATGCTTTACGCGTATCGCGAGGGCGATTCGAACATGCGCTCGGTCTGGCTATGCAGCCGCAACGACGCCTTGGGCAACATCGCCGTGATGATCGCCGCGGCTGGTGTGTTCGGTACCGGTTCCGGCTGGCCGGACTTCATCGTGGCGCTGATCATGGCGGCGCTGGCGCTTTCGGCCGGATTCTCGGTGGTGCGCCAGGCTCGGCAGGAGCTGCATACGACTCGCTAGCAATGCAGCCAGAGCTAGCTGGCAATGGCCGCGACCAGCGCCACGGCAATCACAGTCACCACTGCCAGGCCGGCGGCGGCCAGCTTGCCCACCGTCTCGGAGCTCAGGCCCAGCGCCTTGTCCTTCGCCTGATTGCCGAAACGGCCTTCGATGCGATGCAAGCCATCTACCGGCTGGAAGAGATTGTCCGGCTGCTCGTCGCTGGCCGGCTCGTCGGTCATCTGTCCGCTCCAGGCTTGTTTGGCCATCATCCGGTCGAGCAGGCCTGGCATGAACATGTTGCCGATAATCGCTTGGAACGAGGCGCGGCCGAGCCATAGTTCGCGCGGCGCATCGGTTGCGGCGCGGACAATCGCGCGCGCCGCGACTTCGGGCGTATGGATCGGCGGAACCGGCTGTGGACGTTTTTGCATCTTGTTACGCGACCAGTCGAACTGCGGCGTGTTGTGCGCCGGCAGCTGGACCATCGTCAGCCGCACCCGGCTATTGGTATGGATCAGTTCGCAACGCAGCGAATCGGTGAAACCACGTATGGCGAACTTGGCGGCGCAATAGGCCGATTGCAGCGGAATCGCCCGATAGGACAATGCTGAACCTACCTGGACGATGGTGCCCCGATTGCGCGCCTCCATATACCGCAGCGCCGCCAGCGTGCCGTGAACGAAGCCCAGATAGGTCACTTCGGTCACGCGCTTGAATTCTGCGGCGCTGATCTTGTTGACTGGTCCGAACACCGTCGCCATGGCGGCGTTGACCCAAATCTCGATCGGTCCCAGTTCCGCCTCGATTCGCTCGGCGGCGCGATCGACGGCATCGGCATCGGCGACGTCGGCGGCAATGGCCAGGACTTTGGCACCGGCCGCTTCAAGTTCGTCGCGCGTGTCAGACAGGCCCTGTTCGCCGCGCGCGATCACGGCAACGCGAAAGCCTGCCCGCGCCAAGGCATGAGCCGTTGCGCGGCCCACGCCGGCGGTGCCTCCGCAAATTACGGCAGTCTGTTCGCGGTCGCTCATCGAAAAAGCTCCTGTCTTGGATGGGTTAGCGCAGCAGCGTGTTCCAGCCGGCATAGCGATGACGAATCGGTCCGCGCGGCAGGCTCAGGCCAATCACCAGCACACCGGCGATCAAGCTGCCGACGGTGGCGGCAAAACCGGCGCCGTCGAGAAATGAAGGGGCGGCGATCAACCAGGCACCAATCGGCAGGTTGAGAAAACGCAGCGGTCGCGCGACTTCGGCGAACGCCAAAACCGAGACGGTGATCAGCAGCGATCCCATCAAGTGATCGCTGTTGGCCATCGCCCCATCGGTGCCGAAGACCAACCGCGTGCACATCAGCCAGACGCCAAGCGCACAAAGCAGCGTGAGCCCCCAGGGCAAGTTGACCCCGCGAAGGCCCTTCAATGTCATGGCCGACAGGCTGTCATCGAACTCGGGCGTGTTGTCTTCACGCGCACCGTCCATGGCATCGCCCTGGAAAAAGGTTTTCCAGAAGGGCTTGCCGCGTCGGCGAGCGTCCTTCAGGAACTGCCCCATGGCGACCAGCTCATCCAGCGCGTAGGGCATCATCACCAGCATCGCCAAGGCCTGGATCAGGCACAGGGTGCACCACGTATTGATGACGATTGGCTGGGCAATGATGAAGAAGATGCTCACCGCGCCAAGCGGCACAACCACCACGCCGAATGCGGCGACCATCCAAGGCATGGTCCGCCAGCGGCGCGCATCGCCCATCACGGCCATCAGCAACTCGATCATGTAGGCCATGACGCCGACCCCTGCGTCCGAAACCGGCCAAGCGCGGGACATGTCAGAGGTGATGATGGTTTCCGTACCGTTGGGTTGAGCGCCAAAGAACGGGTCCCAGGCACTTGCGGTATGACCGAGTTGGTAGGCGGCTAGGTAACGCGCCAGGAGAATGCCGATCACGGCGAGAATCGCGATGGGCAGTCGCTGCAGCCAGGTCGACGGGTTGTAATCCCAGCCCGGCGGTACCGCGGCTTTCTGCATCATTCCGGACATGCTCATGCCGGGCATCATCGGCACCAGCGTGGAGAAGGCAATCACCAACCCGCCGACCAGCAGGGCGTTGCCGTAACTGGCCGGTGACGGCGTCCAAAACAGCAGCGGGGCGAACATCAGCCAAAGGCCCATCGCGGTATTGGCCCACTGGGCCCAGGCGATTCGTTTCAAGGACAGAATCGAAAAGAGCACGATCGAGGCGCCGCTGATCACGTCGCTCCAAGTCATCAGCAGCGCGCGAGTGACCACGTCGGGCAAATCACGTTCGGTCGTCAGGCGGACAAGGTCGAGGTCGTCGGCCGCGATATTCGTATAGCCGAAAATGAACGGTGCGCTGAGCAGCCAAAAACCGAGCAAGGCGTTAGCGAAGTGGCACCACAGAGTGGCGAGACGGCGCCGTTCCATCATCTGCATGTGCGCGTCCATGCTCATGTCCGACGGCATGGCGGCTTGTCTCAAGTACTCCCCCTGATGCTCCATGAACCTCTCCCGCGTGAGTGTCGGTCGTATTCGCGACCAGGCCGTGTGCGAGCGGCGCGCAACGGGATGCAGCAAAGTCGCTGGTCAGTTGACAGGGGCACTTGGGGTGAGTTGCAGGAAAAGGGCGATCGCAAAGCAGCGAGCCATACCGTACCGGCGAATGACAACCGCCGTCGGCGGCCCCTTCATCGATCTATGCAAGCCTGGCGATATCGGGAGCCTGCGCGATTGGTCTGGATGCTATTCGGAGCAGTCCGGCTCGACCGTGAAGGTTTTGGACGAATCCACCAGCCCGATATCTTCCAGCGTGCGGCGGCCTATCAGCACCGGGTAATTCATCTTGTCCCGGTCGTTCAGCGAGAATTGCTCTTCATGGATACGGTTCCCGAGACAGATTCTCATCAGAACCACTGGGCGATCTTCCGCGCCACCCGCGCCGCGCACCGTGATCTCCCTGGCCACCTTACGCTCCAGACGCTTCTCGACTTCCTTCTCGGTATCGATGTCTTCCAGTTCGACGGTGAAGCGCACCCAGTCATCCCCATCCTTTTCGAATCGGTCGATATCTTCTGCATGCATCGACGAAGTCAGCGCGCCGGTATCGAGCTTGAACTTCACCGCGACCTTTTCCGGAAAGATCAGCCCTTTCTCCACCCAGCCAAAGACCTGTGGCGAGTCGGCCAATGCTGGCGCGCTGCAGACAGGCAGCAACGCCGTCAATACCAGGCATTTGAATAGATGGTTGGGGCGTATGGAATGGAGCATCAGTTACCTCGAATCAGCAATAGCTAAGGCAACGATAGAGTCCCGAGTGCTGAATATGTTCAGCAGCGCGCGCCGCTGCGCATTACTCACGGTACGCATCGAAGACAACAGAGCCAAAAAAAGGATCGATTGATTTGCATAATTAACTTCATTGAAAAACACAATCGGACGCCTGTCTTGGCTCGAACTCAACACCTAGGGTCGCCTGCGATGTGATGGAGTTCGCGGCGGCTCAATCTGACCAAAGGAGGCAATTACTAGGGAAGTCTAATTTGAGAGGTGAACCATGTTCGTCCACAACAAACGACTTCAATACACAGTGAGAGTGGCGGGCCCCAATCCCGGGCTGGCCAATCTGATGCTCGAGCAGTTCGGCGGTCCTCAAGGGGAGCTTGCCGCAGCCATGCGCTACTTTACCCAGGGCGTGTCCGAGGATGATCCAGGCCGTAAAGACATGCTCATGGATATCGCCACCGAAGAACTCAGCCACCTTGAAGTAATCGGCTCGATCGTCGGCATGCTCAACAAGGGTGCGAAAGGGCAGATGGCGGAGGGGGTCGAGAAAGAAGCCGACCTGTACCGCTCGCTCACCAGCGGCGGCAACGACTCCCATGTCACCTCGCTGTTGTACGGTGGCGGGCCTGCGCTAACCAACTCGGGTGGGGTTCCTTGGTCTGCAGCCTATATCGATACCATTGGCGAGCCGACGGCGGATCTGCGCTCTAACATTGCCGCCGAGGCGCGGGCCAAGATCATTTACGAACGCTTGATCAACGTGACGGACGATCCGGGAATCAAGGACGCACTGAAGTTCCTGATGACCCGCGAGATAGCCCACCAGAAATCGTTCGAGAAGGCGCTACATGCCATTCAACCCAACTTCCCGCAAGGCAAACTGCCGGGCGAGCCGGAATTTTCCAGCGTCTACTACAACCTGTCGCAAGGCGAAGGCGACCTGCGCGGGCCTTGGAATCAAGGGCCTGAGTGGGAATTCGTCGAGAACCCGCAGCCGGCTGTAGATGGCGGCGATGGGAAACCTTCGGTTGATCTGAGTAAAGATCAACAGAAAGTGCTGCAGCAAATGGCGGTACGGACCCAGTCCGATGTTTCCGTCGACCCCATGACCGGAGCCGACCTCGGCTCGGGTAAAGCGGTAAAGAAAGGCAAAGCCTGATGGGCGAAACGCGGTGCCGATGCGTCTGAGACTGGGCGCATTGGTGCTGCGTTTTGTTTGTGAATGCCCGTTCCGAAACCGACTATAAGCCGGCTTTTTCGCCGCGTTGTCGAGATGTCATTGTTATTGCCGAGTGGGCGTTCACTGACGGTTGTGCAGCGGCACCACCACAGCTGATTTTGGGCGCCCGAGCGTGTCGCTGATCGCTACGCTGAGTGTGTGTTGCGTGAACGGCTTGGCCAACGTGTGCAGCGGGCGGCCTTCTTCGGACAGTTCCGCATAGCCGCTGACCAACA
Organism: Stutzerimonas sp.; assembly: GCF_982611455.1. Lineage (NCBI taxonomy): Bacteria > Pseudomonadati > Pseudomonadota > Gammaproteobacteria > Pseudomonadales > Pseudomonadaceae > Stutzerimonas > Stutzerimonas sp. The sequence goes on along the minus strand of NZ_CEXBBO010000010.1, from coordinate 116,899 downwards.
GGACTGGCAGGTTGGGCCTTTCAGCTTTGACGATTTTGGCCAGCTGGGTTCCGGTCATGCCAGGCATCATCTGATCGGTGATCAGGATATCGAAAGCCCCTCGCTGGCATAGGACATTGAGGGCGGCCTCGCCACCGTCGACCGCGGTGACTCGATGGCCCAGGTCCTCGAGCAGCTCGGAGGTATTGGCCAGCACGAGTGGATCATCATCCACCACGAGAATCGACAACGCGGGTACGGATGTCACGATGGGCTCGTTTGCGACCGCTGGTGTCGGCGCGGTCACTGTAGTGGGGATGCCCAGCGGTAGCCAAAGCTCGACGGTCGTTCCATTGCTTGGATTGCTCTCGATCACCAGCCGGCCCCCTGATTGCTCGGCGAGACCGTGAGCCATTGAAAGGCCCAGACCCGTGCCTTTGCCTGGTCCTTTGGTGGTGAAAAAGGGCTCGGTTGCCCGGGCGAGTGTCTCCTGGCTCATGCCAGTGCCGTCGTCGCGCACGATCAAAGCGACGAACTCCTGCGTCGGGTGTTCCGCCGACGGGCTGAAGGCGCGCATCTGGCCTTCGATGCAGATCGTGCCGCCTGCCGGCATGGCGTCTCGTGCGTTGACTACCAAGTTAATCAGCACCATTTCGAGCTGATTCGCGTCGACGTAGGCAGGCGGCAGGCTTAGGGGAAAGCGCGTTTCGATAGCTATATTGGCCTCGATCGAGCGTTGCAGCAGCTCCCGGATGTTCGACACCACATCTGATAACTCAACGGAAGTAGGTTTCAGCTCCTGCCTGCGGGCGAAGGCCAACATGCGCTGGACGAGGCTTGAACCACGCTGTGTGGCCAACAGTGCGTTCTCGATCAGGATGCCGGCACGACCCGTGTCGTTCGGCAGCCGCTTGCGGAGCAGTTCAAGATTTCCACCTACCACAGCGAGCAGGTTGTTGAAGTCATGAGCGATGCCGCCGGTAAGCTTGCCGATCGCTTCCATTTTCTGCGCCTGGTGGAGGGCCGCCTCGACATGTCGGCGTTCAGTGATATTCACCAGGCCGCCGATGATCAGCGCGCCGCGGGCCGTCTGCTCGAGACGCGTGGAAGCCAGCACATCGATGAACACGCCAGCCCTGGCCACCAAACGATACTCGGCGTTGAGGCATTCTCCGGTTTCCAGCAACACCGGCCAATCCTGGCTGAGCATCTGGCGTGCGGAGTTTTCGGTCATGAAGTTGATCAACGGCCGGCCGATTACGTCCTCTCGGCGATGGCCCATCAACACGAGCCAGGCATCGCTGACCGATTCCAGTCGGCCTTCTTCGTCCAGCGAATGCAGCGGCAACGGCGTCTTGCTATACAGCTCGCGAAAGCGCTCTTCGCTCTGGCGCAATGCCGCCGCTTCTCGCTCGCTGATTATCGCCATGCGGCGGTCATGCATCGAAGCGGCAAGGCCGAAGAACAGCACGATGAAGGTCGAACCGGCGACCGAGAGCGCCAGCGTCAACAGATCCAGGCCGCTGCCGTGGGCCGCGGGCATCGCATCGTCCATCGGCGTGAAGCGCGCACCTGCCATGGCCGAGTAATGCATGCCCGCCACGGCAAAGCCCATCGCTACGGCAGAAACGGCCTGCAACAACAATCGTCGTCCCTGCGCGGAGAGCCAGAGCGCCACGGTGGCCGCACCGATCGCGATAATGAACGAGATGGTGACCCACAGCGGGTCATAGGACAGTTCGGCATGCATCGTCATGGCGGCCATGCCCACGTAGTGCATCGCGCCAATCCCGAGGCCCATGAACAGCCCGCCGATCCCGAGCGTCCTGCGGTCCAGCCCGTGAGTGCCGACTGCGAAAAAGCTGATCGCCGTCACCACAATCGGCACGACCAGGGACCAGAGGGTAAGCGTCAGATCGTATTGAATCTCCATGCCGGGCATGCCGAACGCGAGCATCCCGACGAAGTGCATCGACCAGATGCTGCCGCCCATGCATACGGCCGCGGCGCACAGCCAAGCATCTCGCATCCAGCCCACCGAAGCGCGCGCGCGGCTGGCTAGATCAAGCGCCGTGAAGGAGCCGGCAATGGCAATCAGGATGGACAGGCTCACCAGTGCGGTGTTGTAAGTGGTAGGCATCGTAAGATCCATTCAGACATTCGAGGCTGTCGCCCTTTATGTATTGCACGAGTCGTCCATGAGTGCCAGGTTCCTGGTCTACCGGTTCGATCGGCGGCTGCTGGGGCATGAGTTCATACGGCGGTTTTCACGACGATCTGTTAGGCGCGGTGAACGTGCCAGCTGACCGGAAGCTGTTTTTGAAGGAATCGCGTTGACAGGCCATCGTATTCAGATCGGTTGTCGAAGCTTAAAAGGCGTTGGTGAAGAGGGCGCTGCCACGCTTAGTTTGGATGAATGCAAAGCGATCGTGCGGCCTTCGTTAGCTATCTTGGTGTGAATCATAACCATATGATGGAAGAACCTGGGGCGATCATTGTTCAAAGACGGGAGCTGGATCGGTCCGTTTAGCGGACGGTACGGGCTATGGCTTTAACCGGCGATGGCACAAAGATATTATGGTCATTGCGCACTTAGGCGGTGTTGCACATCAAGGATGGCCTTAAGCGCGCTCTTTCATGCAACGCTTAACCGATTTTTCCTACTGTTTGGCTCGGGCACGTATTGCCTCTGCTACGGCTTCCGTATTGGTATCGTTTTTGGGACTGACGCATGGACAAGAAGTCTTTATCCGAGCGGGATATCTGCAGCAAATTCATCACGCCGGCAATTGTCATCGCGGGTTGGGATATCCACAAGCAGGTCCGTGAAGAAGTCAGCTTCACCAAAGGACGCATCATCGTGCGCGGCAAGTTGCACAGCCGCGGCGAGTCGCGTCGAGCGGATTACATTCTTTACCACCAGCCGAGCCTGCCGATCGCCGTGATCGAAGCGAAGGACAACAAGCACTCCCTTGGCTCGGGCATGCAGCAGGCTCTTGGCTACGCGGAGGCGCTGGACGTACCGTTCGTGTTCTCCAGCAACGGCGATGGCTTCCTGTTTCACGATCGCAGTGGCACGGGGGATCAGATCGAAACGGAGCTGAGCCTCGAACAGTTCCCCAGTCCCGCCGAACTCTGGCAACGCTACTGCCGCTGGAAGGGCCTGGAAGGCGATGCCAGGCGGAGAGCCGAGGCGCCGTACTACGACGACGGCTCAGGCCGCATGCCGCGCTACTACCAGACCAATGCCATCAACCGCACCGTTGAAGCTGTCGCTCGAGGGCAGGATCGCATCCTCCTGGTCATGGCCACCGGCACCGGCAAGACCTACACCGCCTTTCAGATCATCTGGCGGCTGTGGAAGTCGAAGCAGAAGAAACGCATCCTCTTTCTGGCCGACCGCAACATCCTCGTTGACCAGACCAAGAACAACGACTTCAAGCCCTTCGGCGCGGCGATGACGAAGATCGCCAAGCGGCAGATCGACACCTCCTACGAAATCTACCTGTCGCTCTACCAGGCGGTGACGGGCGCCGAGGAAGAACAGAACATCTACAAGCAGTTCTCTCGCGATTTCTTCGACCTGATCGTCATCGACGAATGCCATCGTGGCAGCGCCGCCGAGGACTCAGCCTGGCGCGAAATTCTCGATTATTTCTCGGGTGCTACCCACATCGGCCTAACTGCCACGCCGAAGGAAACCAAAGAGGTGTCCAGCATCACCTACTTCGGTGAGCCGGTGTACAGCTATACGCTCAAGCAGGGCATCGAAGACGGCTTTCTCGCACCGTACAAAGTGGTGCGCATCGACTTCGACAAGGACCTGCAAGGCTGGCGCCCGCCCAAGGGTATGCTCGACAAGAACGGCGAGCTGATCGAAGACCGCATCTACAACCTCAAGGACATGGACCGCACCCTGGTCATCGAAGCGCGTACCCAACTGGTGGCGCAAAAGGTGACCGAATTCCTCAAGGCCACCGATCCGTTCCAGAAGACCATCGTCTTCTGCGATGACATCAACCACGCCGAGCGTATGCGCCAGGCGCTGGTCAACCTCAATCCCGAGCGCGTGGCGGAAAACCGCAAGTACGTCATGCGCATCACCGGGGACGATCAGGAAGGCAAGGCCGAGCTGGACAACTTTATCGACCCGGAGGCGCGCTACCCGGTCATCGCCACCACCAGCAAGCTGATGACGACCGGTGTCGATGCCCAGACCTGCAAGCTGATCGTGCTCGACCAGCACATCAAGTCGATGACCGAATTCAAGCAGATCATTGGCCGCGGCACCCGCATCAACGAGGATTTCGGCAAATACTGGTTCACCATCATGGACTTCAAGAAGGCCACCGAGCTGTTTGCCGATCCTGGGTTCGATGGCGATCCGGTGGTGATCTACAGTCCGGAGGGTGATGACTCACCCGTGCCGCCGGATGATCCCCTGACCGATGAGGACGGCATCATTGACGGTGGCGATTGGCTGCCCGAAGGTGACGAAATCCAAGATCCGGGTGAGGGCAAGAAACGCATCAAATACGTCATCGACAACCTCCCGATCTACGTCATCGCCGAGCGCGTGCAGTACTACGGCCCGGACGGCCGACTGATCACCGAATCATTGAACGACTACACCCGCACATGCGTGCACAAGCAATTCGCTTCACTGGATGACTTCCTCCGGCGCTGGACCGATGCCGAGCAGAAGAGGGCGATCATTGATGAACTGGCTGCTCAAGGAGTGATGTGGGAAGCGCTGGCCGAAGAGGTGGAAAAGAAGCAGGGCAAGCTGCTGGACCCGTTCGACCTGATCTGCCACGTGGCCTTCGATCAGCCCGCCCTGTCACGCCGCGAGCGTGCCGAGCAGGTGAAAAAGCGCAACTACTTCGCCAAATACTCCGGTGCGGCCCGACAGGTGCTGGAAGCGTTGCTGGATAAATACGCCGACACCGGCGTCGAGCATATCGAGGACATCAAGATCCTCCAGCTCGATCCGTTCAACCAGATCGGCGCGCCCATCGAACTGATCAAGGCATTTGGCGGCAAGGCCGGCTACAACCAAGCCGTCCATGAGCTTGAAGACGAGCTCTACACTGGCTAGCGCTGCTTTGCCGTAGGGTGGACAACGGCGCAGCCTTATCCACCGCAGCCACTCAACCGCTTACAATCCCCCCGTTTTGTCGTACCCCGCCGAGAACTCGTTATGTCCATCAGCTCCACCATCAAATCCATCCAGGACATCATGCGCAAAGACGTGGGTGTCGACGGCGACGCCCAGCGCATCGGCCAGCTGGTCTGGCTGCTGTTCCTCAAGATCTTCGATGATCGCGAGCTGGAATGGGAGCTGATGGACGACAACTACAAGTCTCCCATTCCTGAAAGCTGCCGCTGGCGCACCTGGGCTGCCGACCCGGAAGGCATGACCGGCGATGCGCTGAAAAATTTCATCGACAACAACCTGTTCCCGCAACTGCAGAACCTGCACGAGTACAGCAACACGCCAGCCGCCTTTGTGGTGCGCAGCGTGTTCGAAGACGCTTACAACTATATGAAGTCCGGCCAGCTGCTGCGCCAGGTGATCAACAAGATCCAGCAGGGCGTGGACTTCAACAAGGCGCAGGAACGCCATGAGTTCGGCAACCTCTACGAACAACTGCTGCGCGACCTGCAGAACGCCGGCAACGCGGGTGAGTTCTACACTCCGCGCCCGGTCACCGAATTCATGGTGCGCATGGTTGATCCCAAGCTGGACGAGAAGGTCATGGACCCGGCCTGCGGCACGGGCGGCTTTCTCACCTGCACCATCGAGCACAAACGCAGCCGCTATGTAAAAACCGCCGAGGACGAACGGGTACTGCAGGCCAGCATCCACGGCGTGGAGAAGAAGCCGCTGCCGCATCTGCTGGCCACCACCAACATGATCCTCCACGGCATTGAAGTGCCGAACCAAATCCGCCATGACAACACCCTGGCCCGCCCGCTGATCAGCTGGGGGCCGAAGGAGCGGGTCGACTGCATCGTCGCCAACCCGCCGTTCGGCGGCATGGAAGAAGACGGCATCGAAAACAACTTTCCGGCTGCCTTCCGCACTCGGGAAACTGCAGACCTGTTCCTCGTGCTGATCATGCATTTGCTGAAAGACGGCGGCCGCGCTGCGGTGGTGTTGCCCGACGGCTTCCTGTTCGGCGAAGGCATCAAGAGCCGCATCAAGGAAAAGCTGCTCACCGAGTGCAACCTGCACACTGTCGTTCGCCTACCCAACGGCGTGTTCAACCCTTACACCGGCATCAAGACCAACCTGCTGTTCTTCACCAAAGGCACACCGACCAAACAGGTATGGTTCTACGAGCACCAGTATCCAGCCGGCGTGAAAAACTACTCCAAGACGCGCCCCATGCGCATCGAAGAATTCGCCGTGGAAGAGGGCTGGTGGGGCAGCGAGGCCGATGGCTTCGCCGCACGGGTGGAGAACGAATTTGCCTGGAAAGTCGGCCTGGATGAGCTGAAAGCCCGCAACTGGAACCTCGACTGCAAGAACCCCCATGTCGGCGAGCAGATCAGCCACGACCCGGACCAGCTGCTGCGCGACTACGCCCGGCTGCAAGGCGAGATCAGCGAGTTGCGTGATCAGCTCAAAGCCGTGCTGTCCGAGGCGCTGGAGCGGCCATGAACACTCAGGGAAGACGACGATGAGCAATGAGATCGCTATCTACGAAAGTGACAACGGCGGCATCAGCGTCACACTGGCACAGGAAACGGTCTGGCTGACCCAGCGGCAGCTGGCCGAGCTGCTCGGCTCGACGCCGGAAAACATACTGATGCACCTGCGCAATATCTATCGCGATGCCGAGTTGGACTCTTCGGCAACTACTAAGGATTTCTTAGCAGTTCGCACCGAAGGCAAACGACAGGTCCAGCGCACGCTCAAGCACTACAACCTGGACGCCATCATTTCCGTGGCCTACCGGGTGAATTCTCGGCGTGGGGTGCAATTTCGCCAATGGGCCACTGCGCTGCTCAAGCAGCATCTCACGCACGGCTATACCCTCAACCGCGAACGCTTCGAGGCCAACGCCCGCGAGCTGGAAGCGGCATTGGAACTGGTGCGCAAGGCCGCCCGCACGCCAGAATTAGGCGAAGACGGTGGGCGCGGCCTGGTGGAAATCGTCAGCCGCTATACACAGACATTCCTCTGGCTGCAACGCTACGACGAAGGCCTGCTTACCGAGCCCATGGGTAGCCCCGGTGGTGAGTTGCCCGACGCAACCCAGGCGCGCCGGCAACTGGCCGAGCTCAAAGCGCAATTGATGGCCCGTGGCGAAGCCAGCGACCTGTTCGCCCGGGAACGTGGTGATGGCCTGGCTGCGCTGCTCGGCAACCTCGAGCAAAGCGTCTTCGGCGAGCCGGCCTATCCGAGCCTGGAAAGCAAAGCCGCGCACCTGCTGTACTTCGTGGTCAAGAACCACCCCTTCGCCGACGGCAACAAACGCAGTGGCGCCTACCTCTTCGTCGACTTCCTGCACCGCAACGGCCGCCTGCTCGATGCCGAGGGCAACGCCGTAATCAACGACACCGGCCTTGCAGCGCTGACCCTCCTGGTCGCCGAATCCGCCCCCGCACAGAAAGACACCCTGATCCGCCTGATCATGAACATGCTTGCTCCGGAAAATCGCCCATGACCGCTCTGCTGACCGATAACCTGCCGCTGCTGGCCGGTGCGCCCAATGGCATCAAAAAGCTGCGCGAGCTGATTCTGGAATTGGCGGTGCGTGGCAAGTTGGTGCCGCAAGATGTCAGTGATGAACCGGCCAGTGAGTTGCTTAAGCGGATTGCCAAAGAGAAGGCGCGGTTGGTGGCAGAGGGGAAGATCAAGAAGCAGAAGCAATTGGCGGATATTTCGGCCGAGGGAAAACCATTTGAGCTGCCAGTTGGATGGGAGTGGGCTCGCCTTGGCGACATTTCAAAGCAAGTTACTGACGGTGAACACCTAACTCCTCCACGGACGGCAGATAAGTCCAAAATTCCGCTAGTCACAGCAAAGAATGTCCGTGATGGATACATGGACTATGCGGCGACTGATTTCGTGGAGCGCTCTGTAGCAGAGAAGTGTTGGGAACGATGCCACCCCGAGCAGGGCGACATCATGATGGTGTCGGTTGGCGCGACTCTTGGGAGGCTCACTGTTATTCCGACAAATAAAGAAATGGTGATTGTTCGAAGCGTTACGCTCATTAAACCCTTGGTAGCTAGCGCTGATTATTTAGCACTAGCTCTAAAGTCACCGGGAGTTCAGCGATCTATCTGGATGGGAGTGAAGCAGAGCGCACAGCCGTGCTTGTACTTAAGCCAATCAACTCAGCTTATGCTCTCTATACCGCCGGTCGCCGAGCAAAACCGCATCGTCGCCAAAGTCGATGAGCTGATGGCCCTGTGCGACCGTCTGGAAGCCCAGCAGATCGGCGCCGAAAGCGCCCACGCCCAGCTGGTGCAGGCGCTGCTGGGCAGCCTGACTCAGGCCGCCGATGCCAAGGACTTCTCCGCCAGCTGGCAGCGTCTGGCCGAGCACTTCCACACATTATTCACCACCGAATCCAGCATTAGCGCTTTCAAACAAACCCTGCTGCAGCTGGCCGTGATGGGCAAGCTGGTGCCGCAAGATCCCAATGATAAGCCGGCCAGTGAGCTGCTTAAACGCATTGCGGAAGAGAAGGCAAGGTTGGCCGCCCAGAACCACCGGCGACAGGCAAAAGAGATGATCAATAGCCATGATGCGGAAATTAACATGCCTGAAGGCTGGACCCTCTCAACCATTGGCGAAGTAACAGTCTGCCGGGATGGAGAGAGAGTTCCTGTGTCACGGGCCGAGCGGGAAGGGCGTGCTAAAGCATACGATTACTATGGTGCGTCCGGTGTTATCGACAAAATTGATAATTATCTATTTGATAAGCCGCTCCTGCTCGTGGGCGAGGACGGTGCAAATCTAATTAATCGCAGCACTCCCATTGCGTTTATGGCACGGGGTAAGTACTGGGTAAATAATCACGCTCATGTTCTGGATGGGCTTAGCGAGTCTCTGCTTTTATACGTTTGCCTTTATTTAAATTCCATCGATTTGAAACCTTATGTCACTGGTACGGCTCAGCCAAAAATGAATCAGGCCAAGATGAATGGGATTCCATTGTTATTGCCGCCTGAGGCCGAGCAATACCGCATTGTCACCAAGCTCAATCAGCTCATGGCTATCTGCGATCAACTAAAAGCCCGCCTGACCCAGGCTCGTCAGATTAACGAACAGCTGGCTACCGCGCTGGTCGAGCAGGCCGTGGCCGACGATAGCCGGCAGATTCCAAATACTTCAAATCGCAAAGTCGCTATCACCTTGCTCGCCGCTGAAATCACCCATCAGCTGCATGGCCAGCGCACCTTCGGTCAGCGCAAGCTGCAGAAAGTCATTTACCTCGCCGAACACACGGCCAAACTCGGCGCGATCCAAGGCAGCTATCTGCGCAACGTGGCCGGTCCGCATGATCGTCAACTGATGGATCAGGCTGAGGGCGGAATGCATGCGCAGCAGTGGTATGAGCGCATCGAGCGCGACACCGTTGGTCATGCCTATCGGCCGCTTGCAAAAGCAGGCCAGCATCGGCAGGCGTATGAAAGCACTTGGTCAGCCGCCGAGCGCGCCACTATCGAGCAGGTCATCGCGCTGATGCGGGGCTGGGATACAGATCGCTGCGAAATGACCGTGACCCTCTACGCTGCCTGGAACGACTTTATCCTCGAAGGCCACCCGGTTACCGATGAAGCTATCGTGGCTGAGGTCATGCACCGCTGGAACGATGCCAAGCTGCGCTTCACCAGGGCCGAATGGCTGGCAGTGCTCGCCGAGATGAAGAAGCACAGCCTTCTGACGCCGAGCGGTTTCGGGAAGCGCACCATCGGTGGCACGCTCACCTTGCCGGGTTTCGAATAAAAAGTGCCGGTGCTGATAGCCTGGGAAGCAAACCAATAGAACCGGGCTTCCACGCAGCGAGCGCTGTCATCCGCAGCGATTTTGATCCGGAAACTCCCTGACATGGACGATTCACAGCTTCGACAATGTCAGGCATATAGCTGCTGCGATAAAGCGTTGCTTATTGTTCGACGAGCAATGACAGCCGCTTCGGGAATGACGCATTTGATAGCGGTATTGGTTGTAAGCCGCATGGAATTGAGGATTGGCGAGGTCGGGCAAAAACGCCAGGCATAAAAAAGCCGGCTTGTGGCCGGCTTTTCTTCAGTGCTTCGGCTTACTTCTGATAAGCCTCGGCAGCTTTGATGATGGCGGCGCGGGCGGCGTCGGCGCCTTCCCAGCCTTCTACCTTGACCCACTTGCCCTTCTCCAAATCCTTGTAGTTTTCGAAGAAGTGCTTGATCTGCTCGATCAGCAGCGGCGGCAGGTCGGTGTATTCCTTGATGTCCTTGTACAGCTGGGTCAGCTTGTCGTGCGGGACGGCGATCAGCTTGGCGTCGCCGCCGGCTTCGTCGGTCATGTTCAGCACGCCGACCGGGCGGCAGCGGATGACGGAGCCTGGGGCAACCGGGTAAGGGGTCACGACCAGCACGTCGAGCGGGTCGCCATCATCAGCCAGGGTATGCGGGATGAAGCCGTAGTTGGCCGGGTAGAACATCGGCGTGGCCATAAAACGGTCGACGAACAGGCAGTCGGTGTCGTGATCGATTTCGTATTTGATCGGCGCGTGGTTGGCCGGGATTTCGATGGCGACGTAGATATCGTTTGGCAGGTCTTTGCCGGCCGGGACTTTGCTGTAGCTCATTGACATTGCTCCGTGGTCGGCCGAGGCGGCCTGGGGCGAAAAAAGTGGGCGCGATTATAGGCGCAGTGTCGGGCGTTTTGCCATGCCAGCGGTGGCGGACCGCTGCTGGCGGGGTGTTGCGCGTATTCGACGATCCGAAGTCAATGAGGTTCCACGTATTGCGGATGGCTGTGCTGCAACTGCTGCAAGCGCGTCAACGGATCCTGGCGATAGAAGGTCGCAAGTTGCTGGTAAATCTCCGGATAGGTCTCGTGCAGCACGTCGGGCGCGCTGAAGAAATACTCGCTGGTGACGGCAAAGAACTCGGCCGGGTTCTCGGCGGCATAGGGATCGATGGCTGTGTGGGCATCGGGGTTGGCATCCAACGTCGCGTTGAGCGAGTCGTAGGCGGTTTGCATCACCCGCGCCCACGTGTCGATGCGCATGTTTCGGTGCAACGGCGGCAAGCCATTGGCGTCACCGTTGAGCATGTCGAGCTTGTGCGCAAGCTCATGAATCACCAGGTTGTAGCCTTCCCAGTCGCCACTTTCCTGTACGCCTGGCCAGGCCAGGATCACCGGACCCTGCAGCCAGGCTTCGCCGCTGTGTTCGCCGTCCCATTCATGCACTACACCCGCCGAGTCGCGGTGCTTTTGCGGGCTGTGGAAGTCATCCGGGTAAATGACGATTTCGTGGAAGCCCTGATACCAGTCCAGATCGGCCAGATGCAGCAACAGCAGCTGAGCTTGCGCGGCCAGCCGCAGACGATCCGCCAGTTGCAGTTCGACGCCGGGCAGGGCGGTCAGTCGCTTGGCGTGTAGGAATAACAGGCTGCGGTCACGAAGGCGTTCGGTTTCCTCAAGGCTCAGGCCGTCGAGGATCGGCAGGCCATTTAGAACGCTTTGCCAGAGAGCGGGCTCGATGGCGAGACGGGCGAGGGTGCGCTTGCGACGCCAATCGCGAAATGACCACATGGGAAGGGTTCCATCCTGGGGCCGACAACCTTAAGCGGGGCGCCGGAAGTCAGCAAGCGGTCGGGCCGTAACATAAGGCGTCACGCTGCTGAAGTGGACTGGCTAAAGCGCACATTGCGCGGCTCGCCTGCCGGCAGGCTTCTGTTGGGAGCGCTCGCGGCTCAACCGAGCAGAAAGTTTCCAGCTTTCGGCGTGCCGCCATCCAGGCTGAGTACCTCCGCTTCGTCTTTCAGCTTGACGCCCGAGAGCTGACGTCGACTGGCCTCGCGCATCAGATGGATCAAGCGGTGCGCGGCGAGGTTGTAGCTCAGGCCTTCCAGGCGAATGTTGGAAATGCAATTGCGGTCGGCGTCGGTGCGGCCGACTTTCGGGTCGTAGGTGAAATACAGCCCCAGACTATCCGGCGAGCTTAGGCCGGGGCGTTCGCCGAGCAGCATCACCACCATTTTCGCCTTGAGCCGTTCGCCAACTTCGTCGCCAAGCGCGACGCGGCTCTGCTGCACCAGGCTGATTGGCGCGAGGCTCCAGCCGTCCTTTTCGATCTGCTCCTCGATGCGCTGGAACAGCGGCAGGGCGTGACGTTGCACGGCAAGTGCGGACAGGCCATCAGCGATGACGATGGCCAGGTCGTAGCCCGCTTTGTGCTGTTGTGCGTGGTCGCTCAGCAGTCCGGCTGATTCTTCGTTCAACCGTCGACCGAGGTCGGGGCGTTGCAGGTAAGTGTTCCGATTCGGGGCAGCACTGTGCAGTTGCAGGCAGCGGTGACCGCGTTGTTCGAGTTGTGCGGCGAGGTCCCCGGTATCGAGGATGAGGTGCACGGCGTCGCGCGCCTGGGCATGGGCAAATTGGAAGTCCAGTTGGGCGTCGGTTGGCAGGCTGGTGCCCGCGCGGCCCAGGGCGATGCGGGCGGGGGTGAGCTGGCGCAGGTGGGCCCAGGGGTTGGTAACGATTGGCGAGCGGTCGGGCATGGCTACCTCGGCTGTCGTTCAAATACAAAGATCAATGGTCGTCGTGCGGAAGCTATGGTGTGTGTAGCTTGGATTAGCCGAAGGCGTAATCCGACGTTTGAGTGGGTGGGTGCGTATACGGTGCGTAGCGATAGCAGTAACTCCTTCGCGGTAAACGATGGAAGCGCCTCCGGCGATTCCATCCTACGAAAAGCTGCCCGGCGCAGCGATTTTCCGCCGTGTGCCCGCTCGTCACGCCATTCGCTCCAACGCCTGGCGGAACGCCGGCGGGAGCTGTTCGCCCATGCGCAGCCGGCCGCCGTCTTGCTGCAGGATCTGCATTTTCATGAGCCACTCTTCGAACTCCGGTGCTGGCTTCAGACCGAGCAGCTGGCGCAGGTAAAGCGCGTCATGAAAGGAAGTGGTCTGGTAGTTGAGCATTACGTCGTCGGAGCCGGGGATGCCCATGATGAAGTTGATGCCGGCGGTGCCGAGCAGGGTCAGTAACACGTCCATGTCATCCTGATCGGCTTCGGCGTGGTTGGTGTAGCAGATGTCGCAGCCCATGGGCACGCCGAGCAGCTTGGCGCAGAAGTGATCTTCCAGCCCGGCGCGAATGATCTGCTTACCGTTGTAGAGGTATTCCGGGCCGATGAAGCCGACCACGGTATTGACCAGCAGCGGCTTGAATTTGCGAGCCACGGCGTAGGCGCGCGCTTCGCAGGTCTGCTGATCGACGCCATGGTGCGCGTTGGCCGACAGGGCGCTGCCCTGGCCGGTTTCGAAGTACATCAGGTTGTCGCCGACCGTGCCGCGCTTCTGCGACAGGCCCGCTTCGTAGCCTTCCTGCAGCACGGCGAGGTTGATGCCGAAACTGCTGTTGGCCGCCTCGGTGCCAGCGATGGACTGGAACACCAGGTCCAGCGGTGCGCCGCGGTTGATCGCCTCGATGGAGGTGGTGACGTGAGTGAGGATGCAACCCTGGGTCGGGATCTCGTAGCGCTGGATGATGGCGTCGAGCATCTTCAGCAGCTCGCAGATGCCGGCCGTGCTATCGGTGGCCGGGTTGATGCCGATCACCGCGTCGCCATTGCCGTAGAGCAAGCCGTCGACGATGCTCGCGGCGATACCGGCGGCTTCGTCGGTCGGATGATTGGGTTGCAGACGGGTGGACATGCGCCCGCGCAGGCCGATGGTGTTGCGGAATCGGCTGACCACGCGGATTTTCTGCGCCACCAGAATCAGGTCCTGCACGCGCATGATCTTCGAGACGGCGGCGACCATTTCCGGCGTCAGGCCAGGTGATAAAGCTTTCAGCGCGGCTTCGTCGGCGCCGTCACCTAGTAGCCAGTTGCGGAAATCGCCGACGGTCAGGTGACTAACCGAGGCGAAGGCTGCTGCGTCGTGGCTGTCGATGATCAGGCGGGTGACTTCATCGGTTTCGTAAGGGATCAGCGCTTCGTCGAGAAAGCGCTTGAGCGGGATCTGCGCCAGGCACATCTGCGCGGCGACGCGCTCGGCATCGCTGCCCGCCGCGACTTCGGCGAGAAAGTCGCCAGAGCGCGCCGGACTGGCTTTGGCCATCACCTCGCGCAGGCTGTCGAAGCGCCAAGTGGTGCCGCCTACGCTGTGGGTGTATCCCGCCATGATCCGTCTCCCGCGTCGGTATTGCTGCGTTAACAGCGGCCTCGGTTGTGAGCTCGGTCCGCTTTGCCGGCGTCCTGACTTTCGACGCTCGCGCTTCGGTCTTCGTAGGGTGGGCCGGGCGGCGTTCCGCTTCAGCCCACCAACAAAGTGCACGGTTCGGTGGGCTGAAACGGAGCGCCGCCCGGCCCACCCTACTAGGTCCGTAGCTTGCTAATTAAGCGATGCTTCAGCGTTCTCGATCGCCGCGAACTCTTCTTCCGGTGTGCCGGCGACCAGATGGTGGCGGCTATACATGGCGAAATAGGCGATGAAGATGCCGTAGATGACCGCTGCGGCGATTACCACGCGCGGATCCACCAGAAAACCGGCGACGACTGCGATGCACGCCAGCACCAATGCAACGCCGGACGTGACGATGCCGCCGGGTGTTTTGTAGGGGCGATGCATCTCTGGGCGGCGCAGGCGGAGGGCGATGTGGGACGCCATCATCAACACATAGGAAATGGTCGCGCCGAACACCGCCACTAGAATCAGCAGGTCGCCTTGGCCGGTCAGCGACAGCACGAAGCCAACGATGCCCGGCACCACCAGCGCCATGACCGGCGCCTTGTTCTTATTGGTCAGCGACAGCTTGCGTGGCAGGTAGCCGGCACGGGACAGCGCAAAGATCTGACGCGAGTAGGCATAGATGATCGAGAAGAAACTGGCGATCAAGCCGGCCAGACCGACGAGGTTGACGAAACCGCTCATCCAGGTCGACGACCCGTAGGCGGTGGTCAGCGCCTCGACCAGCGGGTTGCCGGATTCGACCATGGTGCTGGAACCCGCGCCACCGGGGCCGACCAGTAGGATCAGCCCAGCGAAGGCGGCCAGAATGAGCATGGCGCCGATCAGCCCGCGCGGCATGTCGCGCTGCGGGTTCTTGGTTTCCTCGGCCGCCAGCGGTACGCCTTCCACCGCGAGGAAGAACCAGATCGCATAGGGAATCGCCGCCCAGATGCCAACGTAACCGTAGGGAAGAAAGCTGCTGGCGCCAGCAGCGGTGGTCGGTGCGATGTCCAGCAGTTTGTCGACCGAAAAGTGCGGCACCATCGCCACGATAAACACGCCCAGCGCCAGCGCGGCGATCGCAGTGATGACGAACATCAGCTTCAGCGCCTCGCCAACGCCGAAGATGTGGATGCCGATGAAGATGATGTAGAACGCGAGGTAAATCGCCCAGCCGCCGATGCCGAACAGCGACTCGCAATAGGCGCCGATGAACACGGCGATGGCCGCCGGCGCGATGGCGTATTCGATGAGGATCGCCGTGCCGGTGAGAAACCCGCCCAGCGGGCCGAAGGCGCTACGGGCAAAACCATAGCCGCCGCCTGCGGTGGGAATCATGGAGGACAGTTCGGCGAGCGAAAAGCACATGCACAGGTACATGGTCGCCATCAGTAGCGTGGCGATGAACAGTCCGCCCCAGCCGCCCTGGGCGAGGCCAAAGTTCCAGCCGGCGTAGTCGCCGGAAATCACGTAAGCGACGCCGAGACCGACCAGCAGCACCCAACCGGCGGCGCCTTTCTTCAGTTCGCGTTCCTGGAAATAGGTGCTGCCAACTGCTTCGAAATCGATGGCGTGGGTCGGGGGTGTCGCACTGCTGTGTTCGAGAGCCATGGGAATCATCCTCTGATGGGTTCGGGTACGGCAGGAACTTAGGGTCTGTTGACGTTTCGCAGCGCGCCGCTTTGTTGCTTCAAATAGCATCACCGGATTGCCCCGGCCGCGGCGAAACGTCAACAAACCCTATAGCAAGCGCTGTGCCTTCGCGGCGGGCCGGTGATTGCGGGGCGCAACGGGTCGAGAGCAAGACACAATCGCACCAGCCCGACGCCATTCGGCGCGGGCGGGCACTTTTTCAGCGCATCGTGGGTGCTAGAAGAACCCCAGTGGATTGATGTCGTAGCTCACCAAGAGGTTCTTGGTCTGCTGGTAGTGGTCGAGAATCATCTTGTGGGTCTCGCGCCCGACACCGGATTTCTTGTAACCACCGAACGCCGCATGCGCGGGGTAGAGGTGGTAGCAGTTGGTCCAGACGCGCCCGGCCTTGATCGCGCGGCCCATGCGATAGGCACGGTTGATGTCGCGGGTCCAGACGCCCGCGCCGAGGCCGTATTCGGTGTCGTTGGCAATGGCCAGGGCTTCAGCTTCGTCCTTGAAGGTGGTGACGCCGATCACCGGGCCGAAGATTTCCTCCTGGAACACGCGCATCTGGTTGGTGCCCTTGAGCAGAGTCGGCTGGATGTAATAGCCGGTCGCCAGGCTGCCTTCGAGTTTCTCGACGCCGCCACCGGTCAGCACTTCGGCGCCTTCCTGCTTGGCGATGTCCAGGTAGGACATGATCTTGTCGAACTGTTGCTGACTGGCCTGTGCACCGACCATGGTGTCGGTGTCCAGCGGATCGCCACGCTTGATCTGCGAGACTTTCTTCATCACCGCTTCCATGAAGGGACCGTAGATGGACTCCTGAACCAGCGCACGCGATGGGCAGGTGCAGACTTCGCCCTGGTTGAAGAAGCCCAGCACCAGCCCTTCGGCAGCTTTCTCGATGAAGATCGGCTCGGCCTGCATGATGTCTTCGAAGTAGATGTTCGGCGACTTGCCGCCCAGTTCCACGGTACTCGGGATGATGTTGCCAGCGGCCAGGCTCATGATGTGCGAACCCACCGGGGTAGAGCCGGTAAAGGCGATCTTGGCGATGCGCTTGCTGCTGGCCAATGCCTCGCCAGCTTCCTTGCCGAAGCCCTGCACCACGTTGAGCACGCCGGGTGGTAGCAGGTCACCAATCAGCTCCATCAGCACAGTGATCCCCAACGGTGTCTGCTCGGCCGGCTTCAATATCACGCAGTTGCCGGCGGCCAGCGCCGGAGCGAGCTTCCAGGTCGCCATCAGAATCGGGAAGTTCCAGGGGATGATCTGCCCGACCACACCCAGCGGCTCATAAAAGTGGTAGGCGGCGGTGTGTTCGTCGATTTCCGCCGAAGTGCCTTCCTGGGCGCGGATGCAGCCGGCGAAATAACGGAAATGATCAGCGGCGAGCGGGATGTCGGCGTTGAGTGTTTCACGCACCGCCTTGCCGTTGTCCCAGGTCTCGGTGACGGCGAGTAGTTCGAGGTTCTGTTCGATGCGGTCAGCGATCTTCAGCAGGATCGACGAGCGCGCCTGCACGGAGGTTTTGCCCCAGGCGTCGGCAGCAGCATGGGCGGCGTCCAGCGCCTTCTCGATATCCGCCGCATCGGAGCGCGGAAATTCGGCGATGGGCTGGCCGTTAACCGGGGAGAGATTGGTGAAATACTGGCCGTTTACCGGCTCGACGAACTGGCCGCCGATGTAATTGCCGTAACGGGATTTGAAGGAAACGACAGCGCCGTCGCTGCCAGGATGGGCGTAACGCATGGTAGGTCTCCGGGTCTTGAAATTATGTTGGGACTACTGAGGTTGAGCGTAGATCAACGCCCGTTCGTCGGTTGGCGAGGCGACGTGTGGTGGTGGTCCGTGGCGGGGCTGCTGGCGCTATCGCTGTGCTAATCTGCCGCGCAGTTTTTGGTGTCGGCGATCGCGACTGGAGTCGCCTCTCATGTCTGCCGGCGCGGCGTTTTTCAGAGGTCATTCATGCACATTCATATTCTCGGCATCTGCGGCACCTTCATGGGTTCGCTGGCGGTGCTGGCCAAGGAACTGGGCCATCGCGTTACCGGCTCCGATGCCAATGTTTATCCACCGATGAGCACCCAGCTCGAAGCCCAGGGCATCGAGCTGACACAGGGTTACGAGCCGAGCCAGCTCGAACCGGCACCGGATCTGGTGGTGATCGGCAATGCGCTGTCGCGAGGCAACCCAGCCGTGGAGTACGTGCTGAACAAGGGCCTGCCCTATGTGTCCGGGCCGCAGTGGTTGGCTGATCACGTGTTGCAAGGGCGCTGGGTCCTGGCCGCCGCCGGTACGCACGGCAAGACCACGACCAGCAGCATGCTCGCCTGGGTGCTGGAACACGCCGGCATGAGTCCGGGCTTTCTAATCGGTGGGGTGCCGCAGAATTTCGGTATCTCGGCGCGTTTGGGCGGCACGCCGTTTTTCGTGGTCGAGGCGGACGAGTACGACAGCGCCTTCTTCGACAAGCGCAGCAAATTCGTCCATTACCGCCCACGCACGGCGATCCTGAATAACCTCGAATTCGACCACGCGGATATCTTTCCTGACCTCGCGGCAATCGAGCGCCAGTTCCACCACCTGGTGCGCACCGTGCCGAGCGAAGGTTTGGTTATCCATCCGCAATCCGAAGAAGCGCTCAAGCGCGTGATCGGCATGGGCTGCTGGACACCGGTGCAGACCACCGGAGAGGGCGGCCAATGGCAGGCGAATCTGCTCAGCGCCGACGGATCACGTTTCGAGGTCATTTTCGATGGCGCGGTGCAAGGCGTGGTGGATTGGGAGCTGACCGGCCAACACAACGTCAACAACGCCCTGGCGACGCTCGCGGCGGCACGTCATGTTGGCGTATTGCCAAAGCAGGGCGCCGAGGCGCTGAGCGAATTCCGCAGCGTCAAGCGGCGCATGGAAAAGGTCGCCGAGGTCAACGGCGTGACCATCTATGACGACTTCGCCCATCACCCGACCGCTATCGCCACCACCCTCGACGGGCTGCGCAAGCGCGTCGGCGTTACGCCGATCATCGCGGTGATCGAGCCGCGCTCCAATTCCATGAAGCTCGGTGCTCACCGCGAGGGTCTGGCCGAATCCGTGGCGCTGGCCGATCAGGCCATCTGGTACGCGCCGGCCAACCTCGGCTGGGATCTGGCCGCGACGGTCGCCGGCTCGCCAGTGCCGACAACTGTGTGCGATTCGCTGGAAGCGATTATCGCCAAGGTCAAAGCCGACGCCACGCCGGGCACCCAGGTGGTGGTGATGAGCAATGGCGGTTTTGGTGGGTTGCACACGAAATTGGCCGAGGCGTTGCGCCAGCCGTGAGCGGGTGCTGGCGCGATTGGCTCTGTTGGACTTGTTGTTCCATGCGGGCGGCAATGGTGGGCTGAAGCCCACCCTACGACCTGAGTAGCGCGTCGGCTCTTGTAGGGTGGGCTTCAGCCCACCAAAAACGACAACAAGGGAACAGATAAATGAGCGGACCGGAACGCATCACACTGGCCATGACAGGCGCCTCGGGTGCGCAATACGGCCTGCGCCTGCTTGACTGCTTGATCCAGGAAGACCGCGAGGTTCACTTCCTGATTTCCAAGGCTGCACAGCTGGTAATGGCCACCGAGACCGATGTCGTGTTGCCCGCCAAGCCACAGGCCATGCAGGCTTTTCTCTCGGAATACACCGGGGCTGCGGTTGGGCAGATCCGTGTGTTCGCCAAGGAAGACTGGATGGCGCCACCAGCTTCCGGCTCCGGCGCGCCGACGGCGATGGTGGTGGTGCCCTGTTCCACCGGAACCCTTTCCGCGATTGCCGCGGGCGCCTGTAACAACCTGATCGAGCGCGCCGCCGACGTCACCCTCAAGGAGCGCCGCCAGCTGATTCTGGTGCCGCGCGAGGCGCCGTATTCGAGCATTCATCTGGAAAACATGCTCAAGCTGTCGAACCTCGGCGTGACCATCCTGCCGGCTTCGCCGGGCTTCTATCATCAACCCCAGACCATTGATGACCTGATTGATTTCGTCGTGGCGCGGATCCTCAATCTGCTCAACATTCCCCAGGACATGCTGCCGCGCTGGGGCGAGCACCATATCGTCAGCGACGACTGAACATGCAAGATGAAGGAGCGCAGTAATTCGCGCCGCGTTCATTTGTAGGATGGGTCGGGCCGCGCAGGCGGAGCCCATCGCGGCGGATTGATGGTTGCATCTGCGCGGCCCGACCCGGCCCACGAAGACTGCTGAACGAGGTGCTTCACGTGTTCAATTGGAACTGTCTGTCAGACGACACCGAACGCCCGTCAAATCCACGCAGCAGCGGGCGAACGGTGCGACTTTACTTGACGCTCCTGGCCGTCCTGCTACTGCCCGGCTGCGCCACGGTGCGTACCCTCGATGCCGCAAAGCCCGGCGCGCCTATCGTCTATTCCGGCACTCGCCTGAACTGGTACAGCCTCAATGGCGGCTGCTGTCCGCTGGAACGTTTTGGTGCCGAAGCACCGACGCATGCGGTACTCGATCTGCCTGCCAGCGCGTTACTCGACACCCTTCTATTGCCGTTCTCGCTCGCTGCCGTCCTCGGGCTCGGGTTGAACGTGCAAGGTGGTCTCTAACCCTCCAGCCTGCGCCAAACCTGCCCTCGCCCTCGCGCCAGTAATCCCTCGCCGATAAGAAACGGTTATCACCAGATCAGTGGCTGTCATTAGGCAGCGCGCACGGCGGTTCTTAAAGTGGTGCGTGCAGAAGCCGCCTTGGCCACCACGAAGAATAAGAAAAGAGAGGGAAGACGATGAGGTCGGGCCTGATCGTGACCGCCAGCGAAGGCATTCATCTGTCCGCTATCTATTCATATGATCTGTTCTGCGATCAGCCTGTTTTCGCAGGGTCGCTGCGTACGGCGCGTTCGCGCTTTGCTGGGCGCCGTGCGCCCCCCCCAATGGCCTGCTGATTCGCCATTATTGCCCCGTATTGCGTGGCCGGTTCCGGCCGCTCGCATGGCGGCTAATAGACCGTTCGGGCGATTCGAAAAGAAATTTGGACGATCAAATTTGACAGCCAATCATATGATGATAGGGTTCAGTGGAACCAATGGCAGCCGCACAGAGGCTCGCATGTCGAACAACTATCACAGCGCAACAGTGGACTGGCTGGGCTCCTGGATCGCTTCGGGCAAGGTCCGGCCGGGCGAGGCGTTGAAGGTCGAGGCCGGTCTCTGCGAAGAACTGGGTGTCAGCCGCACGGTGATCCGTGAAGCAATCAAGACGCTGGTGGCCAAGGGCATGCTCGACGTCGGGCCCAAGGTCGGCACACGGGTCACCCCCGTACGCTCCTGGAATCTTTTCGACGTTCAGGTCGTGGGTTGGCTGGCCGAGAACGGGCTGCCGGAAAGCTTCGTGATGGACCTGCTCGACCTGCGCCGCACCATCGAGCCGACTGCGGTGCGCTGGGCCTGCGAGCGCGCCACGCCACAGCAGATCGCTGAAATCCAGGCCGCGTACCAGATGCTCGCCGCCTCGCTGGCCGACAAGGATACGTACAACCACGCCGACAAGCTTTTCCACGAGGCGGTGCTGGCGGCCAGCCACAACCAGTTCATCGAGCGCATGGTGCCGGCGTTGGGCGCCTTGCTGGCGGTGTCGTTCGAGGTGTCCTCCACGGTCCCTGATGAGCTCGGGCTGACCCTGCCGTTGCACAAGGAAATCGCCGACGCCATCGCCAGTCGCGATGGCGCGCGGGGCGTCTGGGCGTGCATGGCCTTGATCGAACGCGCCGCCTTGACCATTTCACGCCACTACCCGGAGCTGGTCGTATTACGCGGCGAGCGGACTGCGCCATAAAAACAATGAAAGCGGAGTGCGACCATGCAATGGCTGCCCATCTCGCAACAACGCTACTCGCTGGCCGAGGGTCCCTTCTGGGATGTCCTGGATCAGACGCTCTACTGGGCCGATATCGTCGGTCGATTGGCCTGTCGACTGGGCCCTGATGGCTACCGGCAATGGCAGCTGGCCGAGCCGGTATCGGCGTTTATTCCCTGCCAGCGTGGTGATGCGCTGGTGACTCTGGCCAGCGGTGTCTATCGCCTCGATCTCGCCTCCGCTGAGGCCAAGCCCGACCTCGAAAGGCTCTGCATCGCTGACGGCACGCCCGGCAATCGTGCCAACGAGGCGCGCTGCGACGCCGAGGGGCGGCTCTGGCTCGGCACTATGCAGAACAACATTGCTGACGATGGCGGCGACCTGCCAATCACCCGGCGTTCCGGCGGGCTGTTTCGGGTCGACCCGGATGGCTCGGTCACGCAGCTGCTCAGCGATCTGGGGATCGTCAATACGCTGCTGTGGAGCGAGGCGGGTGACCGCGTGATCTGCGGCGACACGCTGGATGAATCGCTGTACTGCCACCGCGTCGCTGATGACGGGCATCTGGTCGACCGGAAAACCTGGGCCGGTCCCCATTCTCGCGGTGTGCCCGACGGCTCCGCGATGGATGCCGAGGGCTACGTCTGGAATGCGCGCTGGGGCGGGCATTGCCTGCTGCGTTTCGCGCCCGACGGCTGCCTCGACCGCATCGTCGAGCTGCCCGTCAGCCATCCCACTAGCTGCGTATTTGGCGGGCCGAATCTGACCCATTTGTATGTGACCTCGGCCATGCCGGGCGAGGCGTCGACCGAGCTGGACGGCGCGGTGCTGATGGCTGATGTCGGCATCGTCGGGCTGTCCTGTACACGCTTCGCTGGTTGACCCCATCTTTCCGGCCGCCTGGCGGCCAACATTCGTCAAAGGAGTTGTTCAAATGGCCGCACCGCTCACT
The DNA here is from genome assembly GCF_982611455.1 of Stutzerimonas sp. Classification (NCBI taxonomy): domain Bacteria; kingdom Pseudomonadati; phylum Pseudomonadota; class Gammaproteobacteria; order Pseudomonadales; family Pseudomonadaceae; genus Stutzerimonas; species Stutzerimonas sp. The sequence continues at coordinate 94,070 of NZ_CEXBBO010000010.1, read as the reverse complement.
CTGCCAGCGACACCCGAACCCCAGCGTGGCGAACGCCTGAAAGGCAAAGTCGTGGTCGTCACCGGCGGCGCCCAGGGCATCGGCGAGGCCATCGTCGCCTGCTTCCAGGCGCAGCAGGCCAAGGTCGTGATTGGTGACATTCAAGGTGAAAAAGCCGAGCGGGTCGCCGCCGGCTGGCGCGAGCGGGGCGGTGAAGTGTGCGCGCTGAAAACCGACGTCACCCAGCCTGCCGAGCTGGAAGCGCTGGTCGGCCTGGCGCTGGAGCACTACGGCCAGGTCGATGTGCTGGTCAATTGCGCGGGAGTGAACGTCTTCCGTGATCCCCTGGAAATGACCGAAGAAGACTGGCGGCGCTGCTTCGCCATCGACCTGGACGGCGTCTGGTTCGGTTGCAAGGCCGCATTGCCGCACATGGTGCAGCGCGGCATCGGCAACATCATCAACATCGCTTCGGTGCACTCGACCAACATCATTCCCGGCTGCTTTCCCTACCCGGTCGCCAAGCACGGATTGCTCGGGCTGACCCGCGCGCTGGGCATCGAATACGCGCCCAAGGGCATTCGCGTCAATGCCATCGCGCCGGGCTATATCGAGACGCAGCTCAACGTCGACTACTGGAACGACTTTGCCGATCCGCACGCCGAGCGACAACGCGCTTTCGACATGCATCCGCCGCGACGCATCGGCCAGCCGATCGAGGTGGCGATGACCGCGCTGTTTCTCGCCACCGACGAGGCGCCGTTCATCAACGCCGCCTGCATCACCATCGATGGCGGGCGTTCGGTGCTCTACCACGATTGAGCCAGGGAGTCGTTGCAGCGGGCTGATGGCAGCCCCGCGGCAAGCCGCCAGCACGCATTCGGTGGTGACGTATCAGGGCTGAACACCTGATGAGTCAATAACAAGCTAGTCAATGAAAGCTATTCAATAAAAATAATGGAGGTAGCTATGTTCCGTTCGTTCGGAATCCGTTCGCTTTGCTGTGCGGCGTTAACTGTCGGCGCGATGAGTTTCGCTGGTGCGACCCTGGCCGAAGACGAGGTCAAGATCGGCTTTCTGGTCAAGCAACCCGAGGAGCCCTGGTTCCAGACCGAATGGGCATTCGCCGAGAAGGCCGCCAAGGAGCACGGTTTCACCTTGCTCAAGATCGCCGTACCGGACGGCGAGAAAACCCTTTCTGCCATCGACAGCCTCGCCGCCAATGGCGCCAAGGGTTTCGTCATCTGCCCTCCAGACGTGGCGCTCGGCCCGGCCATCGTCGCCAAATCCAAGTTCAACGATCTCAAGGTCATGGCCGTCGATGATCGCTTCGTCGATGCCAAGGGCCAGTTCATGGAAGACGTGCCGTATCTCGGCATGGCGGCCTTCGAAGTGGGCCAGAAGCAGGGTTCGGCCATGGCCGAAGAAGCCAAGAAGCGCGGCTGGGACTGGAGCGACACCTATGCGGTGATCAATACCTACAACGAACTCGACACCGGCAAGAAGCGCACCGACGGCTCGGTCGACGCCCTGAAGAAGGCCGGCTTCCCCGAAGACCATATCCTCTATACCCCGCAGAAAACCCTCGACGTGCCGGGCAGCATGAACGCCACCACCTCGGCGCTGGTGAAGCTACCGCGCGGCGCGAAGAACCTGATCATTGGTGGCATGAACGACAACACCGTGCTGGGCGGCGTGCGCGCCACCGAAAGCGCCGGCTTCAGCGCCGAGAACGTGATCGGCATCGGCATCAACGGTACCGACGCCATCGGTGAGCTGAAGAAGGACCACAGCGGCTTCTACGGCTCGATGCTGCCCAGTCCGCACATCGAAGGCTACGAAACCGCGCGGATGATGTACGAGTGGGTCACCACCGGCAAAGAGCCACCGAAGTACACGGCAATGGACGAAGTCACCCTGATCACCCGCGAGAATTTTCAGGAAGAGCTGGAAAAGATCGGCCTCTGGAAATAAGCCGATCCGTTCGCGGGAGGCCTGATCCCAGGCCGATTTCAGCATCGAACTCGCCCGGTCGAACGGGCGAGCGTGGAGACGCTCCATGCTTCAACAAGTCAATTCGGGCGACAGCCTGCGTTTCAATGGCATCGGCAAGAACTTCCCGGGCGTGCGTGCACTTTCGGAGATCAGCTTCGTGGCTCAACCCGGCACCGTGCATGCCTTGATGGGTGAGAACGGCGCCGGCAAATCCACGTTGCTGAAGATCTTGGGCGGCGCCTATCAGCCGAGCAGCGGCGACCTGCAGATCGGCGAGCGTACCCTGGCTTTCCGGTCCGCCGGCGAAAGCATCGCCAGCGGCGTCGCGGTGATTCACCAGGAGCTGCACCTGGTGCCGGAAATGAGCGTGGCGGAGAACCTGATGCTCGGGCATATGCCTTCGCGCTTTGGGCTGGTCAATCGTCGCGCGATGCAGCGTCAGGCGAGTGAGTTGCTCAAGGGTCTGGCCGATGAGATCGATCCGGCCGCACGTCTGGGCAGTCTGTCGCTGGGGCAGCGCCAGTTGGTGGAGATCGCCAAGGCCATGTCGCGCAAGGCCCATGTCATTGCCTTCGACGAGCCCACCAGCAGCCTGTCCGCCCGCGAGATCGAGCGGTTGATGGCGATCATCGGGCGGCTGCGGGACGAGGGGCGAGTGGTCCTGTACGTCTCGCATCGGATGGAAGAGATTTTTCGCATTTGCGATGCGGTCACGGTGTTCAAGGACGGTCGTTTCGTCTGCACCTTCGATGACATGAGCGAGCTGACCCACGACCAGTTGGTGACCTGCATGGTCGGCCGCGATATCCAGGACATCTATAACTATCGGCCCCGCGAGCAGCAGGGCGAGGCCCTATGCGTCGACGGCCTGCTCGGCCACGGCCTGCAGGAACCGGTGAGTTTCTCGGTCAGCCGTGGCGAGGTGCTCGGCTTCTTCGGTCTGGTCGGCGCCGGGCGTACCGAGCTGCTGCGTTTGCTCGCCGGGCTGGCCCCGCACAAGGAAGGAACGGTGCAGCTCGATGGTCAGCCGCTGAAATTGAAATCGGCACGCGACGCCATCGCCTCGGGAATCCTGCTTTGCCCGGAGGACCGCAAGAAAGAAGGCATCGTGCCGCTGGGCAGTGTGGCGGAGAACATCAACATCGGTGCGCGCGGCCGCAACGCGCGGCTCGGCTGCCTGGTGCAGGGGCGCTGGGAGCGTGACAACGCCGACCGGCAGATCCGCGCACTGAACATCAAGACGCCGTCGCCCGATCAGCAGATCGTTTACCTCTCCGGCGGCAACCAGCAGAAGGTGATCCTCGGTCGCTGGCTGTCGATGCCGATGAAGGTGTTGCTGCTCGACGAGCCCACCCGCGGTATCGACATCGGCGCCAAGGCCGAGATTTACCAGATCATCCATGACCTCGCGGCGAGCGGCATCGCGGTGATCGTCGTTTCCAGCGACCTGATGGAAGTCATCGGTATTTCCGACCGCATCCTGGTGATGAGCGAGGGCGCGATTACTGGCGAGCTCCCGCGCGAGCAGGCTGATGAGTCCCGCCTGCTGCAACTGGCACTCCCGCGTTCGCGCGGTTGAACAACAATGATGAGGTGCTCTATGTCTGCTCAACAAAACGCCCTGGCCGCACCGCGGCAAGGCCTCAATATGCGCCGCTTTCTCGATGACTGGGTCATGGTATTGGCCGCGCTCGGCATCTTCGTGCTGTCGGCGATCTTCATAGACAACTTCCTCTCGCCGTTGAACATGCGCGGCCTGGGGTTGGCGATTTCGACCGTCGGCATCGCTGCCTGCACCATGCTGTTCTGCCTGGCATCCGGGCACTTCGACCTTTCGGTCGGCTCGGTGATTGCCTGCGCTGGCGTGGTGGCCGCGGTGGTAATGCGCGATACCGAGAGCGTGTTCATCGGCGTCGCTGCGGCGCTGGCGATGGGGCTGGTGGTCGGACTGATCAACGGCATCGTGATCGCCAAGCTGCGTATCAACGCGCTGATTGCGACGCTGGCGACCATGCAGATCGTGCGCGGGCTGGCCTATATCTTCTCCAACGGCAAGGCCGTCGGGGTGATGCAGGAGGACTTCTTCCTGTTCGGCAATGGCAGCCTGTTCGGTGTGCCGGTGCCCATCCTGATCACCGTCGTCTGCTTCGTGTTTTTCGGTTGGCTGCTGAACTACACCACTTACGGCCGCAACACCATGGCCATCGGCGGCAATCAGGAAGCGGCGCTGCTGGCGGGCGTCAGCGTTGACCGCACCAAGATCATCATCTTTGCCGTGCACGGCCTGATCGGTGCGCTGGCCGGCGTGATACTGGCGTCGCGGATGACGTCGGGCCAACCGATGATCGGCCAAGGCTTTGAGCTGACGGTGATCTCCGCCTGCGTGCTGGGGGGCGTCTCGCTCAGCGGCGGCATCGGCATGATTCGTCACGTGATCGCTGGGGTGCTGATTCTGGCCATCATCGAAAACGCGATGAACCTGAAAAACATCGACACCTTCTACCAGTACGTCATCCGCGGCACGATTCTGTTGCTGGCGGTGATCATCGATCGGCTGAAGCAGCGCTGATCCCAATCGCGCCGCTTGCCGGCGCGCTGGAGAACCCGTGAAGACACATCTGATCGCGCTGGACTGGGGCACCAGTTCACTGCGCGCTTATCGGCTCGGTGCGGCCGGCGAAACGCTGGAAGAGCGCAGCCTGCCGCTGGGCGTCATGCAGCTGGACGGCAGTGAGGCCGACTTCGAACGCGCGCTGGAAAAGGCCTGTGGCGACTGGCAGCGGTCGAGTCCCGAGGTGCCGATGATTGCCTGCGGCATGATTGGCAGCGCCCAGGGCTGGCGCGAAACGCGCTACGCCGAGGCGCCGCTCGGTGTTGACGGACTGGTCCTGCTATCGATCGATCGCCCGCACGGTATGCCGCTGTGGCTGGTGCCGGGGGTAATCCAGCGCAGCGTCTTGCCCAACGTGATGCGCGGCGAGGAAACCCAGGTGTTCGGCCTGCTCGATGGCGATGCTGATCACGCCGCGCCATTGCTGATCGGCCTGCCGGGCAGCCACAGCAAGTGGGTCATGGTTGAAGACGGACAGCTCAGCCAGTTCCAGACGTTCATGACCGGTGAGGTCTATCAGGCGCTGCTCGGCCATACGATTCTCGGGCGCACGGCGGTCATCAGTGACGCCTTCAACACTGCGGCCTTCGAGCGCGGCCTGCACGTGGCGAGGTCGAGCGAGGGGCAAGGTGGCCCGTTGGCCACCATCTTCAGCAGCCGCACGCTGGTGCTGACCGGCGAACTCAGCGGCATGGCCCAGCCCGATTATCTGTCCGGACTGCTGATCGGCCACGAGTTGGTCGCCATGACAGCGCTGCTGCAAGTGCAGCCGCCGCAGTCCATCGTCCTCATCGGCAATCCAGCCCTGTGCGCCCGCTATTTGTGGGCACTGGAGCATTGCGGATTCGGGTCGCTGCGCTTCGCGCCGGAGGCGACGGCCGCCGGGCTCTGGAAAATCGCCACGGGGGCTGGGCTGGTCGCAGCCGAGGCAGCAGAAGAGCCGCATGTTCGACACCACGCTGGCCATTAACGGGCTGATTGCAACCTTCTAGAGATTGCCGAATGAAAATAACTCGCCTTACCACGCTGGTCGTTCCGCCACGCTGGCTATTTCTGAAGATCGAAACCGACGACGGCATCACCGGCTGGGGCGAGCCAGTGGTCGAGGGGCGTGCACAAAGCGTCGCCGCCGCGGTAGAGGAGTTGGCCGATTACCTAATCGGCAAGGACCCGCGCAACGTCGAAGACCTCTGGACGGTCATGTATCGCGGCGGCTTCTATCGCGGCGGGCCTATCCTCATGAGTGCCATTGCCGGCATCGATCAAGCGCTGTGGGACATCAAGGGCAAGGCGCTCGGCGTGTCGGTCAGCGAGTTGCTCGGTGGCCGGGTGCGCGAGCGCATCCGTGTGTATTCCTGGATTGGTGGCGATCGTCCGGCGGATACCGCCAACGCGGCGCGAGACGCGGTGGCGCGGGGTTTCAGTGCGGTGAAGATGAATGCCAGCGAGGAGCTGCAGTTCGTCGACAGCCACGCCAAGGTCGATGCGGTGTTGGCGAATATGGCGGCCGTACGGGATGCGGTGGGCAAGAACATCGGTATAGGCGTGGATTTTCACGGTCGTGTGCACAAACCCATGGCGAAGATATTGATCAAGGAACTCGAGCCGTATCGGCCGATGTTCATCGAGGAACCGGTGCTCAGCGAGAATTACGAGGCGCTCAAGGAGCTGGCGCCATTATCCTGCGCGCCCATCGCGCTGGGTGAGCGACTCTATTCGCGCTGGGATTTCAAACGCATCCTCGCCGAGGGCTACGTCGACATCATTCAGCCGGACACCTCTCATGCTGGCGGCATCACCGAGACGCGCAAGATCGCCAGCATGGCCGAGGCCTACGACGTGGCGTTGGCGTTGCATTGCCCGCTCGGGCCGATTGCGCTGGCTGCGTGCCTGCAGCTGGATGGCGTCTGCTACAACGCCTTCATTCAGGAACAGAGCCTGGGCATCCACTACAACCAAGGCAACGACCTGCTCGACTACATCAGCAACCGAGAAGTATTCGAGTATGAGGATGGCTTCGTTGCGATACCGAACGGGCCGGGGCTGGGCATCGAGATCAACGAAGATTATGTGCTGGAGCAGGCGAGCATCGGCCATCGCTGGCGCAACCCGCTCTGGCGTCATGCAGATGGCAGCGTGGCCGAGTGGTAGGGCTGCGATTGGGGCGGGCGAAAATATTCCCCATCAGCCCACCGCATCGTGCCGGAACCGGTGGGCTGAAGCCCACCCTACGCTACCGGACCAAGCAATATCGTGCGGTGGGCTTCAGGTCGTAGGGTGGGCTTTAGCCCACCGTGGAACGGCCGGACGCTCGCCAGCGCTGCGGGATGAGCCGAGGCGCACGCCGAATAGCAAACAGTGGAGGCGCAAAGGCATTCCGTTTTCCTCCACCGCACCGTGCCGGAACCGGTGGGCTAAAGCCCACCCTACGGTACTTGGCTCCGGCTCCCGCAGCGGCAGGGTGGGCCGGGCGGCGCTCCGCTTCAGCCCACCACTTGCTGGCTCGTTACTATGCGGAAAGTCTCTTGCCGGGGCCTTTTGCGTCAGGGCTTGGGGAATTTGTAGAGGGTGGTCTGGGTGTAGGTCTCGCCCGGATCGAGGCGTGTGCTCGGGAAGTCCGGTTGGTTGGGCGAGTCCGGGTAGTGCTGCGTTTCCAGGGTGAAGGCACTCCAGTGCGGGTACGCCTTGCCGCCTTTGCCCTTGATGCTGCCGTCGAGGAAGTTACTGGTATAGAGCTGCACACCGGGCTCGGTGGTGTACATCAGCAGACGCCGTCCGGATTCGGGGTCGAGCACTTCGGCGGCCAGCTTGCTCAGATCTCCGTTGGTATCCAGCACCCAATTGAAATCAAATCCGCCGGCCTTGGGCTCGGCGAATTTCAATTGTTTGTGATCCTCCTTGATATGCGCGCCGAAGGCGGTGGGTGTGAGGAAATCCATCGGCGTACCCTGGACGCTGGGCAGCTCGCCGGTAGGGATCAACTTTTTGGAGACTGGCGTGTAGCGCGACGCATGCAATGTGGCGACCTGTTCGAGCACGCTCGGGCTGCCGGCACCGGCCAGATTGAAGTAGCTGTGGTTGGTCAGATTGAGCACGGTGGGTTTGTCAGTGGTGGCGCGGTACTGGATGCGCAGCTCGTTGTCTTCGCTGAGGCTGTAGACCACATGCGTGGTCAGGGTGCCGGGAAAACCCATCTCACCGTCGGGCGACACATAGCTCAGTTCGACACCGACCCAGCCGTCCTCGTCGGCGGGCTTGGCCTTCCATACCCGCTTGTCGAAGCCCTCCGGCCCGCCATGCAGGGCGTTGCTGCCATCGTTCTGCGGGACCTGATACGTCGTGCCATCGAGTTCGAAGCGCCCCTCGGCGATGCGGTTGCCGAAGCGGCCAATGGTGGCGCCGAAGTAGACGTTGCCGTTCTTGATGTAGCCGTCGACGTCATCGAAGCCGAGCACGATATCCTCGAGCTTGCCGTTCTTGTCCGGCACCAGCAGTGACTGCAGGACGCCGCCATAGGTGATCACAACGGCCTCCATCCCTTGGCTGTTCTTCAATGTGTATTTCTCGATGGCCGTGCCGTCCGGCATCTTGCCGAAGCTGCCGTGCTGGTTGGACAGGCCCGCGGCCTGGGCGCCGAGTGTGCTGATCATAAGAGACAGGGCAATTCCGTTGAGTAGGGGGCTGCGTTGCATGGCTTCACCTGACATTGTTGTTGTTTTTCGCATGAGCGCACGGCGCCAAGGCTGTACGGATGCTTGGCGGCGTTGCGCCGGCTGAAGCCTAGACAGCTGAGCGATTCCCTCCCAATACCAATTCGGGTGTTTGTTATACGCAAACCGATATGCCTGTCTTGCGTTGATACCGGGGGCGGTCAGCTGTTCTGGCGGGCTTCATGCTGCGCCAGTGCCCAACGCACATGCTCGCGCACCAGCTCAGACGGATCGTCGCGGCGCGCCTCCAGAGCTTCCAGCACGGGAATGCTGGACGGCGCGTTGCCCAGCCCGACCGCCAGGTTGCGCAACCAGCTCTGGTATCCCGTCCGCCGCAGCGGTGAGCCCTCGGTGCGGCTGAGGAACTCTTCTTCGGTCCAGCGAAACAGCGTCGCCAGCTCGGCGTTGTCCAGGCTGTGACGCGGCTGGAAGTCGGTCTGCTCGGTGGGCTTGGCGAAGCGGTTCCAGGGGCAGACGATCTGGCAGTCGTCGCAGCCGAACACGCGGTTACCGATTTTCGACCGCAGCTCGACGGGAATCGAGCCTTTCAGCTCGATGGTCAAATAAGAAATGCAGCGCCGTGCATCCAGTACGCGCTCGCCGACGAACGCCTCGGTCGGGCAGACGTCCAGGCAGGCCCGGCAGCTGCCACAGTGATCGCGCGCGGTCGGCTCGTCGACAGGCAGGGCAATATCGATGAACAGCTCGCCGAGAAAAAACCAGCTGCCCGCCTTGCGGTTGAGCACCAGCGTGTTCTTGCCGATCCAGCCGAGGCCGGCTTGTTGTGCCACGGCCTTTTCCAGCACCGGCGCGCTGTCGACGAACGCGCGAAAGCCGAACGGACCGACGACCTGCTGGATACGCTCGGCCAGCTGTTGCAGGCGCTTGCGGATCAGCTTGTGATAGTCCCGACCTAGCGCGTAGCGGGACACATAAGCCTTGTCCGGTTGCGCCAACTGCTGTGTCATCTGGGTATCTCCCGGCAGATAATCCATGCGCAGGGAAATGACCCGCAAGGTGCCGGGAACCAGCTGCTCCGGATGGGAACGTTTGCTGCCATGGGCAGCCATATAGTCCATCTCGCCGTGATAGCCGGCCGCCAGCCAGCGTTCCAGGTGCGCTTCGTGCTCAGCCAGATCGACCCCGGTAATACCGACTTGCTGGAAGCCGAGCTCACGTCCCCATTCCTTGATGGACTGGGCGAGTGCAGCGGGGTCGAGAGCGTTGCTGGACATTGAATCGGATCTTCGAGAGTGCGTGGCGTGTGGCGTCGTGTGTGGCGGCGCGACCCGCTGAAGGCCATTAGCGCACGCTGCTGGTTTACCACCGATCGCGCCTTGCGCGGTTGCCATGAGACTGGATGCGCCGCAGGCGGCACGGCAGGCGCATGCGTATAATTCTGCCAGATATTCGCTCGGGTGATTCATGTCTCAGACCACCGATACTCTGCCTACCTCGTTATATTCCTCAGCTCAGGTGCGTGAGCTCGATGCTCGTCTGATCGCTGCTGGAACGTCTGGCTTCGAGTTGATGCAGCGCGCGGCTCACACGGCCTGGCGTGCGCTACGTCAGCGCTGGCCGGATGAAGAGCACGTCACCGTACTGGCGGGGCGGGGCAATAACGCGGGCGATGGATACTTGATCGCGGCGCTTGCGCAGCGTGCCGGTCGTCAGGTCAGGGTGCTTGCGATGGGCGAGCCGCAGGATTTGCAAGGCAACGCTGCGCAAGCTTTCGCTGAGGCGCAGAGCGCCGGAGTTGCCGTCCAGCCGTGGGCGCCGGAAGCAAGGCTGCAAGGCGTATTGGTTGATTCGCTGCTGGGCACCGGCATATCTGGTGACGTCCGAGAACCTTATGCGGCAGCGATCCGCTCGATCAACGAAAGCGCCTTGCCGGTATTGGCGGTCGATTTGCCGTCCGGTCTGTGCGCCGATACGGGGCGCGTTCTCGGGCAAGCGGTGCGCGCCGATCTGACGGTGTCGTTCATCGGTCTCAAAATCGGGCTATTTACGGGTGAGGGCCCGGATCGGGTGGGTGCGCTGGAATTCAACGATCTGCAAGCCGATGTGGCGGTCGTCGCGCAGATCCAACCTTCTGCGGTGCGGTTGTCCGCGGCGAATCTACCGGTGCTCTTGCCCCGTTCGCCGACTGCGCACAAAGGCAGCTTTGGTCAGGTGCTGGTGATCGGCGGTGATCTGGGTACCGGCGGTGCGGCATTGCTTAGCGCTGAGGCGTCGCTGCGCTGTGGTGCAGGCATGGTGACGCTGGCGACGCGGCCGGAACATGTGACGGCTGCGCTGGTTCGGCGTCCGGAAATCATGTGCAGCGGTGTCGAATCGACCTACGCGCTGACGGCGCTGACCCAGCGTGCTGATGTGTTGGTGATCGGACCAGGACTCGGGCAAGCGCCTTGGGGTCGCAGCCTATTGTCGCTTGCACCGCAATGTAAGGTGCCGCAGGTGTGGGATGCCGATGCGTTGAATCTGCTCGCTGCCGGCGCCGTCGGATTGCCAACCGAGTGTTTGCTGACGCCGCATCCCGGTGAGGCCGCGCGGTTACTGAACTGTGCGGTCGCCGATGTGCAGGCTGATCGTCCCGGCGCGGCCCGTGCGTTGGCGAGCCGGTACGGATGTGCAGTGCTGCTCAAGGGCGCGGGAACGTTGATCGCTGACCGTGATGGCCGGCTGGCGCTGTGTGATCGCGGTCACCCGGCGATGGCCAGTGCCGGCCTCGGCGATGTTCTGGCTGGCGTCGCGGGCGCCTTGCTGGCGCAGGGGTTGGCGCCGTTCGAAGCGGCTTGCCTGGCCGCCTGGCTGCATGCCGTCGCGGGTGAGCGTCTCGGCGAGCAAGGACGAGGGCTTGCGGCGGGCGATCTGATTCCCGCCATCCGCGAGTTGCTCGAGGAACAATCGCCATGTCGGAAGTAATTCTGTTCGCCGCAGATGAAGACGTAATGCTGGCGCTCGGTGCACGCATTGCCAGTGCGACCGGTGGTCGGGGTGTGATCTATCTGCATGGGGATCTAGGCGCGGGCAAAACGACGCTTTCGCGCGGTTTGATTCGTGGTTTCGGCCATGAAGGAAAGGTCAAAAGTCCGACTTTTACCTTGGTCGAGCCATACGAAACACCGGGCGCACGCGTGTTCCATTTCGATTTGTATCGACTGGTCGATCCAGAAGAACTGGAATTTCTCGGCATTCGCGACTATTTCGAAGGAGACGCCCTATGCCTGGTAGAGTGGCCGGAACGTGGCGCCGGCATTTTGCCAAAGGCTGACCTGGACATTACCATTACGCCGCAAGGGGCCGGCCGTACGCTGCGCCTGACGCCACGGGGCGAGCGCGGTGAAGGCTGGTGTTCCATCCTGACCATCGGTAATCAATGAACAATATGGGGTTGGGTATGCGCATGCGCGCGCTGGCAAGTGGTTTGGCATTAATGCTCGCGGCCGTACAGGTCCTGGCTGCTTCCGACGTGCAGAGCGTGCGTCTATGGCGAGCGCCGGATAATACGCGCCTGGTATTCGATCTCTCCGGCCCGGTACAGCACAAGGTTTTCACCCTGACGTCGCCGGATCGCATCGTCATCGACGTTGACGGCGGCAATCTGCCGAAGCCGTTCGAGCAACTACCGCTAAAGAACACGCCCATTTCTGGTCTGCGTGCGGCGAAGTTCGATGCCGATACCCTGCGCGTGGTCATTGATCTCTCCGCCCAGGTCTCTCCCAAGAGCTTTACGCTGACGCCTAATCAGCAATACGGGCATCGCCTCGTGGTCGATCTGTACGATAACGAGGCCGATGCTTCGGCAGCCACCGCCAGTGTTCCCGCTACCGTTACTCCGAGCACCCCTGCCACGCCGGTTTCGCCGACCCTCCCGGCGTTGAAGCTGCCTCCGCTGCCATCGAGCAAGCGTGACATTGTTATCGCGATCGATGCCGGCCATGGTGGCGAAGATCCCGGTGCGATCGGGCCGGGAAAAGTTTATGAGAAGGGTGTGGTGCTGCAGATAGCCAAGGAGCTGCAGCGCCAGATCAATGCTGAAAAAGGCTTCCGCGCCGAGCTGGTGCGCACGGGTGATTACTTCATTCCCCTGCGCAAGCGTACCGAGATTGCGCGCAAGAAAGGCGCTGACCTTTTCGTTTCGATACATGCGGACGCCGCGCCGCGCTCGGCCGCCTATGGTGCATCCGTGTTCGCTCTGTCGGACCGTGGCGCTACGTCGGAAACCGCACGCTGGTTGGCCGACAGCGAGAACCGTTCGGACCTGATCGGCGGTGCGGGCAATGTCAGCCTCGACGACAAAGACCAGATGCTCGCTGGCGTGCTGCTGGATTTATCGATGACTGCATCGCTGTCCTCCAGTCTCAATGTCGGGCAGAAGGTATTGAGTAATATGGGTCGCATCACGCCGCTGCATAAGCGCAGGGTGGAGCAGGCTGGGTTCATGGTGTTGAAGTCGCCGGATATCCCATCGATTCTCGTGGAAACTGGTTTCATCTCCAATCCGTCCGAGGCGCGCAAGCTTCAGACCGCTTCCCATCAGCAGTCTCTGGCGCGTTCGATTCACAGCGGCGTGCGGCAGTTTTTCCATGAAAACCCGCCGCCAGGAACCTATGTCGCCTGGATGCGTGACTCCGGCAAGATCGCCAGCGGCCCGCGCGAGCATGTGGTGCGTTCCGGTGAAAGCCTGGCGCTGCTTGCCGAGCGCTATCAGATCAGCCTGCCTGCGTTACGCAATGCCAACAGCCTGAAGAGTGACCTGATCAAAGTCGGCCAGACGCTGAATATCCCCGCGACCACGCTGGCGTCGCAGCCATGACCGAAGCTGCGCGCATTCAGCTGCTGAGCCCGCGGCTGGCGAACCAGATTGCCGCAGGGGAAGTGGTCGAGCGGCCCGCTTCGGTGATCAAGGAACTCTTGGAAAATAGCCTGGATTCGGGCGCCACGCGCATTGAAATAGATGTCGAACAGGGCGGCGTGAAGCTGTTGCGCGTGCGTGACGATGGTTGCGGTATTCCTGCAGACGATTTGCCGTTGGCCCTGGCCCGACACGCGACCAGCAAGATTCGCGACCTGGAAGATCTTGAACGGGTAATGAGCCTGGGCTTTCGCGGCGAGGCGCTAGCGTCGATCAGCTCGGTGTCGCGCCTGACGCTGACTTCGCGTACTGCCGACGCCGCGGAGGCCTGGCAGGTGGAAACCGAAGGTCGCGATATGGAGGCGCGGGTTCAACCGGCAGCACATCCGGTTGGCAGCTCGGTCGAGGTTCGCGATCTGTTCTTCAATACGCCGGCGCGCCGTAAATTTTTGCGTACCGAGAAGACCGAATTCGATCATCTGCAAGAAGTCATCAAGCGGCTGGCCCTGGCGCGTTTCGATGTGGCATTTCACTTGCGGCACAATGGCAAGGTGGTCCTGGCGCTGCATCAGGCCAGCGATGCTGCCTCGCGTGCGCGGCGCGTAGCGTCGGTGTGCGGGCCTGCCTTCCTCGAGCAGGCGCTGCCGGTCGAGATCGAGCGTAACGGCCTGCATCTCTGGGGCTGGGTCGGTTTGCCGACATTCTCCCGCAGCCAGGCGGACCTGCAATATTTCTACGTGAACGGGCGTATGGTACGCGACAAGCTGGTCGCGCATGCGGTGCGCCAGGCCTACCGAGACGTTCTGTTCAACGGTCGGCATCCGACCTTCGTGTTATTCCTCGATGTCGATCCGGCGGTCGTGGACGTCAATGTTCATCCGACCAAGCACGAGGTGCGCTTCCGTGATAACCGCATGGTGCATGACTTCCTCTATGGAACCTTGCACCGAGCGTTGGGCGATGTGCGGCCTGAGGATCAGCTCGCTGCGCCTGCCAGTGCTGCGCCGGTTATTCAGGTAAGTGGTCTTGCGGCCGGAGAGTTCGCCGGGCAGAACGAGATGAGCCTCGCCGCTAGCATCCTAGAGCAACCACAGGCTCAACAGCCGGCTTGGCGCGGAGTGGGCGCCGGTTATCAGGCGCCGCGGTCGATGCCAGCGGGCAATGCTGCGGAAGCGCAGGGTGCCTATCGTGAATTTTTTTCGCCGCTGGCCGAGATTGGTCCGGCAGCGCTGCCCGAGAGCCAGGATGATGTGCCGCCGCTAGGCTACGCATTGGCGCAGCTCAAGGGCATCTACATCCTCGCCGAGAACGCTCAAGGGCTGGTGCTGGTGGACATGCACGCCGCACACGAACGGATCACCTATGAGCGTCTAAAAACCGCAATGGCCAGCGAAGGGCTGCGCGGCCAGCCGCTGCTAGTGCCCGAGTCGATTGCTGTCAGCCAGCGCGAAGCGGACTGTGCTGAAGAGCATGCTCACTGGTTTCAGATGCTCGGTTTCGAATTGCAGCGGCTTGGCCCGGAGAGTTTGGCGATTCGTCAGATACCTTCGTTGCTCAAGCAGGCCGAGGCAACGCGGCTGGTGCAGGATGTGCTCGCCGATCTGCTGGAGTACGGCACCAGCGACCGTATCCAGGCGCATCTCAACGAGCTACTGGGCACGATGGCTTGTCACGGTGCGGTTCGAGCCAACCGACGTCTTACCTTGCCGGAGATGAATGGTCTGCTGCGAGATATGGAGCAGACCGAACGCAGTGGTCAATGCAACCACGGCCGTCCGACCTGGACTCAGATGGGGATGGGTGAGCTGGATAAATTATTTTTGCGTGGGCGATAAGCCATAAAACGATAAAAGCGCCGGAGGCTCAAGGCCGGACGCGCACGCCGCCGATCCGCTTTTCATTCAGCCTTGAGCCTCCAGCCTTTTTTACGGATTTCACCGATGCCCCCGCTTCCCCCCGCCATCTTTCTCATGGGCCCTACTGCGGCGGGCAAGACCGACCTGGCGCTTGCGCTTGCCCGGGTGTTGCCCTGCGATCTGATCAGTGTCGATTCGGCGTTGGTGTATCGGGGCATGGACATCGGTACCGCAAAGCCTTCAGCCGAGTTGCTCCGGGAATTTCCACACCGGCTGGTCGATATCCGTGATCCGGTGCAAAGTTACTCCGCGGCGGAATTCATCAGTGACGCGTTGGCGGCGATGGAGCAAAGTTCTGCCTCAGGAAGGATTCCGCTGCTGGTCGGCGGCACCATGCTCTACTTCAAGGCGCTGATCGAAGGTCTGGCCGATATGCCCGCGGCCAATGCTGCAGTACGCATGGAATTGGAGGCTCAGGCGCAGGCAGAGGGTCTGGTGCCGCTCCATCGCCTGCTTGCCGAGGTCGATCCCGAGTCGGCTGCGCGGATTCATCCCAACGATCCTCAACGCCTCATCAGGGCGCTGGAGGTCTACCGGGTCAGCGGTGTCAGCATGACCGAGCATCGTGCCCGACAAAGGTTGCAAAAAGCCGGAGCGGGCGCGCCAGACGCCGGCGTCTTGCCTTATACTGTC
The DNA here is from genome assembly GCF_982611455.1 of Stutzerimonas sp. NCBI lineage: Bacteria > Pseudomonadati > Pseudomonadota > Gammaproteobacteria > Pseudomonadales > Pseudomonadaceae > Stutzerimonas > Stutzerimonas sp. Next base: position 78,368 of record NZ_CEXBBO010000010.1, on the reverse strand, counting down.
GCGCAGTTGTCCATTGCGCCCGCGCAGCGGCAGGTCCTGCATCAGCGTATCGAGCAGCGCTTCGTAGCGATGGTTGAACAGGGCTTTGTCGAAGAGGTCGAAGCACTTCGTAGGCGTAGCGATCTGCATCCTGAACTGCCCTCCATGCGTGCCGTAGGCTATCGCCAGGTCTGGAGTTATCTGGACGGTGCCTACTCAAGGGATGAAATGGTTCAGCGTGGCGTTATCGCGACCCGACAGCTGGCCAAACGCCAATTGACCTGGTTGCGCGGATGGGAGGGGGTTCACTGGCTGGAAAGTTCGGCCTGCGACAATCTGCCGCGAGCATTGAAATACTTGAAGACGCTCACCATATTGAGCTGACACTGCAATTTGACCGGCTATCCTCAGATGGATCAGCCGAGTTTGATTTTAAAAACTAATGAAAAGATCCTCTAAGGAGTGCGGCACATGTCAAAAGGGCATTCGCTACAAGACCCTTACCTGAACACTTTGCGTAAGGAACGCGTTCCGGTTTCCATCTATCTGGTCAACGGCATCAAGCTCCAGGGACAAATCGAGTCATTCGACCAATTCGTCATTCTTTTGAAGAACACCGTCAGCCAGATGGTTTATAAGCACGCCATCTCGACGGTCGTTCCGGGGCGTCCGGTGCGTCTGCCCGCGACCGGCGATGCGGAGCAGTCCGAGTCGGGTAACGACTAAAGGGGGCCGTCCTTGTTCTTCGAACGTCCCGGTGGCGGTGAGCGGGCTATCCTGGTTCATCTGGATGGTCAGGATCCAGCGGCGCGTGAAGACCCTCAAGAATTTCAGGAACTGGCACGGTCTGCTGGCGCTGAAACCGCTGGCTTCGTCAATGTGGCCAGGCATCAGCCTTCCGCGAAGTTCCTGATCGGCAGCGGCAAGGTCGAGGAGTTGCACGATCTCGTCAAGGATGGCGAGATCGAATTGGTCATTTTCAATCACACGCTGACACCCAGCCAGGAGCGCAACCTCGAGCGTGCTCTCGAATGCCGTGTGCTTGATCGAACCGGCCTGATTCTGGATATCTTCGCCCAGCGAGCACGTACCCACGAAGGCAAGCTGCAGGTCGAGCTGGCACAGCTTGAGCATATGAGCACGCGCCTAGTTCGCGGCTGGACGCACCTCGAGCGGCAAAAAGGTGGTATCGGTCTTCGTGGTCCGGGTGAGACGCAGCTTGAAACGGACCGACGTCTTCTGCGTGTGCGTATCCGTCAGATCAAACGGCGTCTGGAAAAGGTCCGTGGCCAGCGTGAGCAGGCGCGTCGTGGCCGGCAGCGTGCCGATATCCCGTTGATTTCGCTGGTGGGTTACACCAACGCCGGTAAGTCTACGTTGTTCAATTCCCTGACCGAATCCGACGTCTACGCCGCCAACCAGCTGTTCGCAACGCTCGACCCGACCTTGCGCCGACTCGAGTTGACCGATCTAGGGCCCGTGGTGCTTGCCGATACGGTAGGTTTCATTCGGCATCTGCCGCACAAGTTGGTCGAATCCTTCCGGGCTACGCTCGAAGAGTCGAGTAATGCCGATCTGCTGCTGCATGTCATCGATGCGCACGAGCCCGAGCGTGATCAGCAGATTGAGCAGGTATTGGCGGTGTTGGCAGAGATTGGCGCAAATGAACTGCCGATCCTTGAGGTGTATAACAAGGTAGATCTGCTCGAAGGTATCGAGCCGCAGATTCAGCGTAACGCAGACGGCGTGCCTCAGCGGGTCTGGGTTTCGGCGCAGCAGGGGTTGGGTCTCGATCTGTTGAAACAGGCCATCGCCGAACTGCTCGGCAATGATCTCTTCGTGGGGACGATTCGGCTTCCACAGCGCCTCGGGCGGCTACGGGCTCAATTGTTCGAGTTGGGTGCGGTGCAATCCGAATCTCATGATGACGAGGGCGGCAGTCTGCTCGATGTGCGCCTGCAGCGTGTTGAGCTGCATCGCCTGATTAGCCGTGAAGGCCTCGATGCGGAGCAGTTCTTCGATCAACATACTTTGCAATAAAGCTCGGGAGGCATTTAAGCCGTTTGTTCCGGGCTTTCGGTAGCATTGGTGGGCGCGCCGTTGGCGCGCCTTTAGCTTTATCTGAATGGAGAGCGCTATGGCTTGGAATGAGCCGGGTGGCAACTCGAATAACCAGGATCCCTGGGGTAGTGGTGGCGGTGGTCGTCGCGGTGGTGGCGATCAGAAAGGTCCGCCGGACCTGGATGAGGCTTTCCGCAAATTGCAGGACAGCCTTAACGGCATGTTCGGTGGCAAGAAACGTGGTGGTGGCTCGTCAGGTGGCGGCAGCGGCCGGCGTGGCGGTTTCGGACTTGTTTGGATCGGTCTGGTAGTGCTGCTTGCCGTCTGGCTGTTCAATGCGATCTATATCGTCGACGAGCAGGAGCAGGCTGTTGTGCTGCGTTTCGGCAAGTATCACGAAACCGTAGGGCCGGGTCTGAATATCTACTTCCCGCCGTTCGATCGCAAGTTCCAGGCTAACGTCACTCGTGAGCGTTCTTACAGCAAGCAGGGTCAGATGCTGACCGAAGACGAGAACATCATCGAAGTACCGCTAACGGTGCAGTACAAGATCAGCGACCTGCAGGCCTTCGTGCTTAACGTCGAAGATCCGGAAGCCTCGCTGCAGCATGCGACCGACAGTGCGGTGCGCCATGTCGTGGGCTCGACAGCGATGGATCAAGTATTGACCGAAGGCCGTGAGGCCATGGCGAACGAGGTTGAAGAGCGGCTACAGCGCTTCCTTGATAACTACGGCACCGGCATTGTCGTCACGCAAGTCAACCTTCAGAGTGCGGCAGCGCCGCGCGAAGTACAGGAAGCCTTCGATGATGTGATTCGTGCTCGAGAAGACGAGCAGCGTGAGAAGAATCAGGCCGAATCCTATGCCAATGGCGTAATTCCCGAGGCCCGTGGTCAGGCCCAGCGCATGCTGGAAGAGGCCAGCGGTTATCGAGATGCGGTGATTTCGCGCGCGCAGGGTGAGGCGGATCGCTTTACCAAGCTGCTTGCCGAGTATCGCAAGGCGCCGGACGTGACGCGCGAGCGCCTGTATCTGGAAACAATCCAAGAAGTCATGAGCAATACCAGCAAGGTTCTCGTTACCGGCGAGAGCGGGCAGAACAATCTGCTCTATTTACCGTTGGACAAGATGATCAATAGCCGCAATGGCGCCGAGCGATCTTCAGCAGCGCCCGCATCGGCCGCCTCGACTCAGGCCACGCGTCTTCCGCCGGAGCTCGATCCACGTGAAGTGCGTACAAGGGAGGTTCGCTAATGAGCAATAAGTCCCTGACGGCTCTTATCGTGGGCGTGGTGCTGGCGATCGTTCTGTGGAACAGCTTCTATATCGTCTCGCAGACCGAGCGTGCAGTGCTGTTGCGCTTCGGTCGTATCGTCGAGCCGGATGTGAAGCCGGGTCTTCATATGAAGATTCCGTACGTAAACAGCGTTCGCAAGTTCGATGCGCGCTTGATGACGCTCGATACGTCCACCGCGCGATACCTGACGCTGGAAAAGAAGGCGTTGATGGTCGATTCCTATGCCAAGTGGCGGGTCGACAACGCTGAGCGCTTCTACACAGCCACCTCCGGTATGAAACAGATCGCTGACGAGCGCCTCGCTCGCCGTCTGGAAGCGGCACTGCGTGACCAGTTCGGTAAGCGTACGCTGCACGAGTCGGTATCCGGCCAGCGAGACGAGCTGATGGCCTTGGTAACCAACAGCCTGAACCGCGCTGCGCAGCAGGAGCTCGGTATCGAGGTTGTCGATGTGCGCGTCAAGGGCATCGACTTACCTCGCGAGGTGAATCGAAGCGTATTCGAGCGCATGAGCTCCGAGCGTGAGCGTGAAGCCCGTGAGCACCGGGCGAAAGGTAAGGAATTGGCCGAGGGTATCCGTGCCGATGCCGATCGTCAGCGTCGTGTGCTGCTGGCTGAGGCGTTCCGTGAGGCCGAGGAGCTGCGCGGTGATGGTGATGCGCAGGCAGCTGCGATCTATGCTGCTGCGTACGAGCAGGATCGCGAGTTCTACTCGTTCCATCGCAGTCTGCAGGCTTATCGCGACAGTTTCGCCAATAAGGAAGATGTTCTGGTGTTGGATCCCAACAGCGATTTCTTCCGCTACCTGGAATCCGCAACAGCGCAATAGCCGCAAGGGCAATTACCCGGCAGGACGATGCGGTCCGCCGGGTGACCCATTGGCAAAACGTTGTTATGATCCGCCAGCCGGGGAAAACCCGGCTTTTTTGCGTCTGCGCCCTCTGTGGAAAGCAGACTGATCCGAGCATGGTCAGCCATGCTGATCCCCTTTGCGGGGCGTGGCGCTGGCGCCAGGGTTCAAACACAATCGCACGCGACCGATGGCCGGTTCAGGCTGTAGCCCCGGTGTTCGTCTGCTTGACTAGGCTTGCCGTATCGAGAGGTGATTGGCGAAATGGCAACGGTAGACCGCTGGCTCCTGCCAGATGGCATCGAAGAGGTGCTGCCGCCCGAGGCGGCGCGTATCGAAACCGCACGACGCCGCGTGCTGGATCTATTCCAGCGTTGGGGCTATGAGTTGGTCATCACTCCTCATGTGGAGTTTCTCGAGTCGCTGCTAACCGGCGCGGGACAGGACCTGGACCTCAAAACCTTCAAAGTCATTGATCCGTTGTCGGGTCGGCAGATGGGGTTGCGTGCAGATATCACGCCGCAGGTGGCGCGAGTGGATGCGCACACCTTGCGTCGCGAAGGTCCTAGCCGCCTTTGCTACGCCGGTAGCGTGCTGCATGCCAAGCCACAAGCGCTCGCCACCTCACGCAGCCCGATCCAGCTGGGCGCCGAACTTTACGGCGACAGCAGTACCTCCAGTGATCTCGAAGTGATCAGCCTGATGCTGGAGACGCTCGCACTCGCGGATGTGCCTGAAGTGCATATGGATCTTGGGCACGTCGGCATCTACCGTGGCTTAGCGCGCGCGGCCGGCTTATCCGGCGATGCTGAGCAGCGACTGTTCGATGCGCTGCAGCGCAAGGCGATGGATGAGATCGCTACCTTGACCGCCGACGTCGAGCCGGCGCTTGCAAGCATGCTGCGCGCGTTGGCCCGGCTCTGCGGGGGGCGCGAGACGCTCGAGGTTGCTCGTGCCACGCTTGCAGGCGCCCCTGCGGCGGTGCGCGAGGCGCTCGAAGGCCTGATTCATATCGCTGACCAGCTGGCGGTGCGGTATCCGACCCTGCCGCTGTACTTCGATCTGGGTGAGTTGCGCGGTTATCACTACCACACCGGTGTTGTATTCGCGGTATTCGTGCCGGGTGTCGGGCAATCGATCGCCCAGGGCGGTCGTTATGACGACATCGGTGCGGATTTTGGTCGTGCGCGACCGGCGACCGGATTTTCGACGGATCTGAAGACGCTGGTCGGTCTGGGCAATGCCGAGCTCGTGGCTTCTGTGGTTGGTGTCTGGGCGCCGTGCAGCACTGATCCGGCGTTATGGCAGGCGATCTGCCGGCTGCGCGAGCAGGGTGAGCGTGTCGTACAGGCTTTGGATGGGCAACAAAGCGATGCGGCGCCGAGCGTCGGCTGCGACCGCCAGCTTCTGCTGAAAGATGATTCCTGGGCTGTGGCGCCGCTGGCGCGCTGATGCGGGCCGCGCCGGATGCGCTAGGCTGGTTTTCAAGTTTTTTCGCCGGTCATGACCGGTATGCTTCGCCGAAGAGGACAAAGATTTATGGGTAAGAATGTCGTGGTCCTAGGCACCCAGTGGGGTGATGAGGGCAAGGGCAAGATCGTCGATCTGCTGACTGACCAGGCGGCTGCCGTGGTTCGCTTTCAGGGCGGTCACAACGCGGGTCATACGCTGGTTATCGATGGCGAAAAAACCGTGCTGCATCTGATTCCATCCGGCATCTTGCGCGCAAACGTGCAATGCCTGATCGGCAACGGCGTGGTCGTTGCACCGGATGCACTGATGCGCGAAATCACCAAGCTGGAAGAAAAGGGCGTGCCGGTGCGCGAGCGCCTGCGGATCAGTCCGGCCTGTACGTTGATCCTGCCGTATCACGTAGCGCTGGACCAAGCGCGCGAAGCGTCACGCTCAGAAGGCAAGATCGGCACCACGGGTCGTGGCATCGGCCCGGCTTACGAGGACAAAGTGGCTCGTCGCGGTCTGCGCATTGGCGATCTGTTCAACCCGGAGCGCTTTGCCGCCAAGCTGCGCGAGCTTCTCGAATACCACAACTTCATCCTGCAGAATTTCTACAAGGTTGAGCCTGTCGATTTTCAGAAAACCCTGGATGAGGCGCTGGGTTATGCCGAAATCCTAAAGCCGATGATGGCCGACGTGTCGGCTCGCCTGCATGAGCTGCGTAAGCAGGGCGCGCGAATCATGTTTGAGGGCGCCCAGGGCTCGCTGCTGGATATCGATCACGGCACCTATCCGTATGTCACCAGTTCCAGCACCACGGCCGGCGGTACCGCTACCGGATCCGGCTTCGGTCCGCTGTATCTGGATTACATTCTGGGTATCACCAAAGCCTATACGACGCGTGTTGGTTCCGGTCCGTTTCCGACGGAGCTGTTCGATGATATCGGTGCGCGTCTGGCGGAGCGTGGTCACGAGTTCGGTTCTACGACCGGTCGTGCCCGGCGGTGCGGCTGGTTCGATGCGGTGATTCTGCGTCGCGCGATCGAGATCAACAGCGTGTCGGGCATTTGTCTGACCAAGCTGGACGTGCTCGATGGGCTGGAAACTATTCGAATCTGCGTCGCCTACAAGGACCGCAACGGCGAGGTGTTGGTTGATGCGCCGACCGATGCAGACAGCTATCAGGGCTTGCAGCCGGTATACGAAGAAATCCCGGGCTGGAGCGAATCGACCGTCGGTGCCAAGACGCTAGAAGAGCTGCCAGACAATGCTCGCGCTTACATCAAGCGCATCGAAGAGCTCGTCGAGGCGCCGATCGACATCATTTCCACCGGGCCGGATCGCAACGAGACCATCGTGCTGCGTCATCCCTACGCCTGACAGCTCGTCTGTATTAAGAAGGCCGCCCTCGGGCGGCCTTCTTGTTTGCGGCTGATGACGGATGAACGCCCTTTAGAATCAAGGCGTTCATGCTCTCGCTGTCGTGCTGTTGCTCAGCGGCTACTTGGATTTTTCCAAAGGCAGAAACGAAAAAACCGAGCCAGTGGCTCGGTTTTTCTGAAAAGAGTGGTGCCCAGGAGAAGACTCGAACTTCCACGATGTTGCCATCGCTAGGACCTGAACCTAGTGCGTCTACCAATTCCGCCACCTGGGCACGTTGCGATGATTGCTCACCGACTTTTGTCGATTGCTGGTCGAGGCCGACGAACCTCGTGCCTATGAGACTCTTGCCAAGCGCAAGAATTTCATCAAATAAATGGTGCCCAGGAGAAGACTCGAACTTCCACGATGTTGCCATCGCTAGGACCTGAACCTAGTGCGTCTACCAATTCCGCCACCTGGGCACTGCAAACGATGATACTTCGTCGTTTCCATGCTACAACGTCTACCAGACATTGTGGGCGCGAACTATACGGGCGAGGTTATGCCTTGTAAAGGCCCGCAGATGAAAAATAATTCGCTCGAAAGCTGCCGTCAGCAGGCGTTTCGCGCTTCAATAGATATAGGGCGTTCTGCCTCTATAAATGAATGAAAGGTGACATCTCTTAATGGCCGATTGGCAATCCCTCGACCCCGAGGCCGCACGTGAAGCGGAAAAGTACGAAAACCCCATTCCCAGCCGTGAGCTGATTCTTCAACACCTGAGCGAGCGCGGCTCGCCAGCGGTGCGTGAACAGCTGGTAGAGGAGTTCGGGCTGGTATCCGAAGACGATATTGAAGCTCTGCGCCGCCGCTTGCGCGCGATGGAGCGTGACGGTCAGCTGATCTATACCCGGCGCGGCGCTTATGCCCCGGTTGACAAGCTGGACTTGGTTTGCGGTCGTGTCAGCGGCCATCGCGATGGTTTCGGTTTCTTGATCCCTGATGATGGCAGTGACGACCTGTTTCTCAGCCCTGCCCAGATGCGTCTGGTATTCGACGGGGACCGCTGCCTGGCACGGGTCGCCGGCCTCGATCGGCGCGGTCGCCGCGAAGGCGCGATCGTCGAGGTGATCAGCCGAGCTCATGAAACCATTGTCGGGCGATATCAGGAAGAAAGCGGCATCGGTTTCGTCATGGCTGATAATCCCAAGATCCAGCAGGAGGTACTGGTTACGCCAGGCCGCTCGATGGATGCCAAGCCCGGTCAATTCGTCGAAATCAAGATCACCCATTGGCCGACTCAGCGCTTCCAGCCTCAGGGCGATGTGGTCGAGGTAATCGGCAACTACATGGCTCCAGGCATGGAAATCGATGTTGCATTGCGCAGCTTCGATATTCCACACGTCTGGCCTGACGCTGTGGTTCGCGAAGCGGCCAAGCTCAAGCCGGAAGTGGAAGAGAAGGACAAACACAAGCGTGTCGACCTGCGCCATCTGCCCTTCGTCACCATCGACGGTGAAGATGCGCGGGATTTCGACGATGCGGTGTATTGCGAGAAGCTTAGCGGTTGGAAGCTTTTTTCGGGTGGCTTCCGCTTGTACGTTGCGATCGCGGACGTATCGCATTATGTGAAGGTGGGCTCGGCGCTGGATAAGGAAGCCGAGCTGCGCGGCACCTCGGTGTACTTCCCCGAGCGGGTGGTGCCGATGCTCCCGGAAGAGCTTTCCAATGGCCTCTGTTCGCTGAATCCGCATGTCGATCGCCTGGCAATGGTCTGCGAAATCACTCTGAGCAAATCAGGGAAGATGACTGACTACCAATTCTACGAAGCAGTCATCCATTCCCATGCCCGGCTGACCTACAACAAGGTAAGTAGCATGCTGGAGCAGCCGTCTTCGGCTGAAGGCAAGCGCCTGATCGGTGAGTATGCGCAGGTGCTGCCGGACCTCAAGCAGCTGTACGCGCTGTACAAGGTATTGCTCAAGGCGCGTCATGCCCGCGGTGCGATCGACTTCGAAACTCAGGAAACGCGCATCGTCTTCGGCGCAGAGCGCAAGATCGCCGCAATCAAACCCACTGAACGCAACGACGCGCACAAGCTGATCGAGGAGTGCATGCTGTGCGCCAACGTGGCCACGGCGCGCTTCCTGCAGGATCATGACATTCCCGGCCTGTATCGCGTTCACGATGGTCCGCCACTGGAGCGCCAGGAAAAGCTGCGTGCCTTCCTCGGCGAGCTGAGCCTGACCTTGCACAAGGGCAAGGAGGGGCCGACGCCCAAGGACTATCAGGCGTTGCTGGAGCGCATCCAGGGGCGTCCTGACTTTCACGTGATCCAGACAGTGATGCTGCGGTCGCTCAGTCAGGCGGTCTATAGCCCGGACAACAACGGCCACTTCGGTCTGAACTATGAAGCCTACGCGCACTTTACGTCGCCGATCCGCCGCTATCCGGACCTGCTGATCCATCGTGCGATTCGCAGCGTGATCCGCTCTCGCCGCGACACCGCGCATGTGCGTCGTGAAGGCGCAACCAGCATGCCCAAAGCGCGCATCTATCCGTACGATGAGGCTGCCCTGGAGCAACTGGGCGAGCAGTGCTCGATGACCGAGCGCCGAGCCGACGAGGCGACCCGTGACGTGGTGAACTGGCTGAAGTGCGAGTTCATGAAAGACCGGGTCGGCGAGAGCTTTCCGGGAGTCATCACGGCGGTAACCGGATTCGGCCTGTTCGTCGAGCTGACCGATATCTATGTCGAAGGTCTGGTGCATGTGACCGCCATGCCCGGCGATTACTACCACTTCGATCCGCTGCACCATCGCCTATCCGGCGAGCGCAGCGGGCGCAGTTTCCGTCTCGGTGACAGTGTTGAAGTGCGAGTGATGCGCGTCGATCTCGACGAGCGCAAGATAGATTTCGAACTCATCAGCGGTGGCAGCAAGATCGGCATTGGCGAGCGTGGCTCCATTGATGCCAAAGGCGGTGCTCGCAAGGATGGGCGCGGCAAGAAGGGCGCCGATACCTCGTTCTCCAAGGGGCGGGAGCCAGTCAGTGCCGCGGTTCGCAAAAGCCGTGAGATGAAAAAGGCGCTGCTCACCGATGCAAAAGGGAGCAAGCCAGCGAAAGGCAAGCCCAAGCGCAGCTCGTCGAAGCCAAAGGCGGCCAGCAAGCCGTCCACCAAGGCTGACGGCAGCGCGCCGCGTCAGCGTAAGGCCAAGACATGAGCGATCTCGAAAAAATCTACGGCCTGCACGCCGTGGAGGCTTTGCTTCGCCACCATCCGAAGCGGGTCAAGCAGGTCTGGCTGGCCGAAGGGCGCGACGATCCGCGGGTCCAGGCGTTGGTACAGTTGGCCGAGCAGTCGAAGGTCCGCGTCGGCCAGTGCGAGCGCCGCGAGATGGATGCCTGGGTTGAGGGCGTCCATCAGGGCGTGGTAGCCGATGTCAGTCCCAGTCAGGTCTGGGGCGATGCGATGCTCGAGGAGTTGCTGGATCGGACCGAGGGGGCGCCGTTGTTGCTGGTGCTCGATGGCGTCACGGATCCGCACAATCTCGGTGCCTGTCTGCGCACCGCCGACGCCGCCGGGGCGCTGGCGGTAATCATCCCTAAGGATAAATCAGCGACGCTGAACGCCACGGTGCGCAAGGTGGCTTGCGGTGCTGCGGAAGTCATTCCGCTGGTTGCGGTCACCAACCTTGCGCGAACGCTGGAAAAGCTGCAGCAGCGTGGTTTATGGATCGTCGGCACGGCCGGTGAAGCCGAGCGGGAAATCTACGATCAAGACCTCAGTGGGCCGATCGTATTAGTGATGGGGGCCGAGGGTAAGGGCATGCGGCGTTTGACCCGCGAGCATTGCGATTTCCTGGTGCGGCTGCCAATGGGCGGAAGTGTCAGCAGTCTCAACGTATCCGTCGCCACCGGCGTCTGCCTGTTCGAGGCGCTACGCCAGCGCCGCGCAGGCAAGACTGCAGACTAGTAGGGCGGTGCCGTCAGGCACCGATCTACCGCAGAGCTGCCGTTTGTCCCGAAACGGATCGCCTCGGTAGCGGTCAATTGTCCGTTCTGAGCCGTACGGTCGGCTCCATCGTGTTTTTGATTTGTGTGTGTTCGGGTGCGAGCCTGGCGCCTGCTATTGATTGCAGTCGATGCCAGGCTCCCATCATGGAGGTCGTATGCCGCAACGTCCGTCTTTCGAGACACTGTTTAGAGTTTCACCGAACGCCTATCTATTGCTTGACCGAGAGCTGACCATCCTGGATGCCAACTCGGCTTATCTGAAACTTACTGCTCGCGCACTCGAAGATATCGTTGGGCGGCGCATACATGAAGCGTTTGCGGTTGATCCGCAGTTTCCCGACGCAACCCGGGTCGAGGAGCTGCTTGAATCCTTTGGTCGCGTGCTGCGCACTAAGACGATGGATACGCTGCCGGTAATTCGCTACTCGATTGCTGTTAGCTCTGAAAGCGGTGCCATATACGAGGACCGTTACTGGAGCGCGACACACACGCCGATGCTGGATGAGCAGGGTGAAGTGACCGCTATCCTGCAGCACACGGTAGACATCACAGAGCTGCAATCGCTGAAGGTTTCGTTGCGCTCGGCTGAGCCCGGTCAGTCACCGCAGCAGATTGAGGCGGCGATCATATCGCGCGCCAAATCGATGCAGAGAGAAGGTAACCAGCTGCGCCAGCTGTTCGCTCAAGCGCCGGGCTTTGTCTGTTTTCTGCGCGGCCCGGAGCACATATTCGAGTTGGTCAACGAGGCCTATCAACAGCTCACCGGTTATCGTCAGTTGCTTGGCAGGGCGGTGCGCGATGGTTTGCCCGAGCTGGCAGGGCAGGCTTTCATTGGTCTGCTGGATCAGGTTTATCGCACCGGCGAGCCCTATATTGGCAGGGGCATGCGAGCGCTGCTGCAGCGTCGCCCCGACGTTGAGCCGGAGGAGGTATACGTCGACTTCGTGTTCCAGCCAATCATTGAGCGTGATGGGCGAACGTCGGGCATTTTCGTGCAGGGAAGTGATGTGACCGAGCAGCATCGCAGCCAGCAGGAGTTGCGCAAGCATCGCGAGCATCTCGAGGAGTTGGTTCGCGAACGCACGCGCGAATTGCTGCATAGCGAGTCCGAGCGTCGCGTGGCACAAGCGGCGCTGATGCAGTCGCAGAAGCTCGAGGCGGTAGGCAAGCTGACCGGTGGCATCGCCCATGATTTCAACAATATGCTGCAGATCATTGGCGGCAATCTGCAGCTGTTGCGCCGTAATCTGAGCACTGACGAGACGGCTCAGCGCCGTCTGGAATCGGCTGTTGGAGGCGTGGAGAAAGGTGCGCGCCTGGCGTCCCAGTTGCTCGCTTTTGCCAGTCGCCAACCGCTTCAGCCGCAAGCGGTAGATATGGGAGAGTTGCTCGGGCAGATGAGCGAATTGCTGAACGGTGCGCTTGGCAGGGCGATGCAGATAGACATCGATGTGCAGCAGGGCCTGTGGCCAGTTTTCGCTGACGTAGGCAATCTGCAAGCGGCGATTCTAAATCTTGCAGTCAACGCGCGCGACGCGATGACAGGTGGCGGTGCATTGTGCATACGTCTGCGCAATCGGTCTCTGGATGCTGCGCAACTTGGCGGGCAGCCAGGTATCGTGGCCGGCCCTTACGTGGAGCTGAATGTTATCGATGAAGGCGAAGGGATGCGCCCTGAAATATTGGAGCGCGCATTCGAGCCGTTCTTCACTACCCGTCAGGAAGCCAACGCGTCTGGTCTAGGCTTGAGTATGGTCTACGGTTTCGTCAAGCAGAGCGGTGGCTTCGTCGTGCTGGAGAGCGAAGAGGGCAGCGGGACTTCGGTCCGCGTGCATTTGCCGAGCAGCGCCGCAGAGAGTGAAGTGGGCGTACGTGAAACTGTGGGCGGGTATGATCGGCATCCGGCGCCTGCGACAACGTTCGATGCGGCCGAGGCCGCAGAGAAGGGGAGTGGCTTGAAGATCCTGTTTGTCGAGGATGATCCCACGCTGCGCATGCTTACCGGGGAGGTAATGGAAGAGCTCGGTCACGAGGTCAGCCTTTGCGAGTCGGCAGAAACCGCGCTGGAACGGCTTGAGCAGTGTCGCTTCGACGTGCTGCTGACCGATGTCGGGCTGGCTGGAATAAGCGGCATCGAACTGGTGCGCCAAGCCAAGCTGCGCGATGCCGCGCTGAGCGTCGTCATCGCCTCCGGTTACGCCGTGGATGCCCGCGAAGAAGGCCTAGAGAACCTGCGAACCATGCTCAAGCCCTACGACATTCATCAGGTCAGAAGCCTGCTTGAAAGCATTCAGGCTGAGCGGTTCGCTGCTGGTCGCGGCTGAGTGCCTGGCTGGTCAAATAATCACCAAAGCGCCTTGCGTGGTCGGTCGGGCTTCTCTAGAATTGCGCCCCTTGCCCGGATGGCAGGCGTTTGCGCGCCTCTCTGGCAGGCAAGGCAATATACATACCATTCACTCCTTGCCTGATCCGCGTTGTGCGGCAGGCTGCAACCCGTAAGGAGCAACAATGCGTCATTACGAAATCATCTTTCTGGTCCACCCCGACCAGAGTGAGCAGGTTGGCGGCATGGTGGAGCGTTACACCAAGCTGATCGAAGAAGACGGTGGCAAGATCCATCGTCTGGAAGACTGGGGTCGTCGTCAGTTGGCTTACGCCATCAACAACGTACACAAGGCCCACTACGTGATGCTGAACGTCGAGTGCAGCGGTAAGGCACTGGCTGAGCTGGAAGATAACTTCCGCTACAACGACGCGGTCATCCGTAACTTGGTCATCCGTCGCGACGAAGCCGAGACTGAACAGTCCGAGATGCTCAAGGCTGAGGAAAACCGTAGCGAGCGCCGCGAGCGTCGTGATCGCCCTGAATCTGACAATGTCAACGAAAATGACAGCGACAGTGACAGCCGCGACAACAACGCTGACGAGTAATCCACGGACCTATTGAGGAGCCTATTTCATGGCACGTTTTTTCCGTCGTCGTAAATTCTGCCGTTTCACTGCAGAAAACGTGAAAGAGATCGACTACAAGGATCTCAACACACTGAAAGCCTACATTTCCGAAACCGGCAAGATCGTTCCTAGCCGTATTACCGGAACCAAAGCACGCTATCAGCGCCAGCTGGCTACCGCTATCAAGCGCGCCCGTTTCCTGGCCCTGTTGCCCTACACCGACAGCCACGGCCGTTGATCGAACTGTTCGACAGAAGTAAAGGATAGATCGCATGCGCGCCCTGGCTGACTTCATCATGCGCGGCCGTATGCAAGCAATTGCTGTAGTGGCTGGCTCTGCGGCATTGCCGATGTTGTTCTGGCTGTGTGCCGCTGCAGGTAGCTTGGTGTTGTTGCGCCGCGGACTGAATGACGCGCTGGGTGTATTGGTCTGGGCGGTATTGCCGGCAATGGCTTGGTGGTACTTCGGTGATCCACGGACTTTGCTGGTGTTGCTGGGATCGTTCGGGTTGGCGCTGTTGTTGCGCAACCAGAACTCCTGGTCCCGTGTGATGCTTTGCAGCGTAGGGCTCGGGATGCTGTATGCCTGGGCGCTCGGAGTGGTTTTCGGCGAGCCGATCACGGCGCTGGCTACCGAGTTGCAGAAAGTGTTGCCCGACATGCTGTCGGATGCCTATCAGCAACTTTCAGTGGAAGAGCAGGCGCGGTTGGGAGCGTTGCTGATACCGGTTCTGACCGGTCTGTTGGCGGCGCTGCTGCAGATCACTACCTTGCTCAGCCTGATGCTCGGGCGGTACTGGCAGGCGCTGTTATACAACCCGGGTGGCTTCGGGCTCGAATTCCGAGCGCTGCGTTTTTCGCCGGCGCTGGCGATGATGCTCCTGGTGGGCATGTTGCTTGGACCGAGTCTGGGTGCGCAGATGGTGATGCTGGCTCCGCTCTGCAGTGTTCCGCTGGTGTTTGCCGGTGTCGCACTGGTGCATGGGCTGATGGCAAAGAGCCGGATGTCGCGGTTTTGGCTGGTGGGGCTTTACGTCACGCTGGTGCTGTTCATGCAATTGATTTATCCGCTACTGGCCGTCTTGGCCATTGTCGACAGCTTGTTTGATTTTCGCGGTCGGGCATCTCGTGATGACGATGCGGGGCCTGCGAACGGTGAAGGTTAAGTTAAAGAGGTAAGACTCAAATGGAAGTCATCCTGCTGGAAAAAGTCGCAAACCTGGGCAACCTGGGCGACAAGGTAAACGTCAAGTCTGGTTACGGCCGCAACTATCTGCTGCCGCAGCGCAAGGCTACTGCTGCAACCCCAGCGAACATCGCTGAGTTTGAAGCTCGCCGTGCCGATCTGGAAAAAGCTGCTGCCGAGCGTAAGGCTTCCGCCGAAACTCGCGCTGCTCAGCTGGCTGAACTGGAAGTCACCATCACCGCGACTGCGGGTGATGAAGGCAAGCTGTTCGGTTCCATCGGTACTCACGATATCGCCGATGCTCTGACCGCCTCTGGCGTGGAAGTGGCGAAGAGTGAAATTCGTCTGCCGAACGGTACCATCCGTCAGGTTGGTGAGTACGACGTAGCCGTGCATCTGCACACCGACGTCGAAGCGACCGTGAAGCTGATCGTGATCGCTGGCTGATACCGGCCATCGTCTGGCACCTCGGGTGCCTGACGGGTAACATCGGGCACGCTTCCACGCGAGTGGAGCGTGCCCTTTGTCTTTCTGAACATCAAGAATTCCGAGTGCCATGAACGACATCAGCATTCCCCAGCAGTACGACCTGGAAACCGCCGCGCTCAAGGTGCCGCCGCATTCCATCGAGGCCGAGCAGGCTGTGCTTGGCGGACTGATGCTCGACAATAATGCTTGGGAGCGTGTGCTCGATCAGGTCTCCGATGGCGACTTCTATCGTCACGACCATCGGCTGATCTTCCGCGCTGTTTTCGTTCTGGCCGAGCGCAACTCGCCGTTCGACGTAGTGACCCTTTCCGAACAGCTGGACAAAGAGGGTCATCTGTCGCAGGTCGGTGGGCTCGCCTATCTGGGTGAACTGGCAAAGAACACGCCGTCCGTGGCCAATATCAAGGCCTACGCGCAGATCATTCGCGAACGAGCCACGCTGCGTCAGCTGATCGGTATCAGCAACGAGATTGCCGACAGCGCCTATGCGCCGCAGGGGCGCACCGGGGATGAAATTCTCGACGAAGCCGAGCGGATGATCTTCCAGATAGCCGAAGCTCGCCCTAATACGGGTGGGCCAATTGGGATCAACGACATTCTGGTCAAAGCCATCGACCGGATCGACTCGTTGTTCAATGCGGGCGAGGACATTACGGGGCTGTCGACCGGCTTCGCCGATCTCGACGAGGCCACTAGCGGCCTGCAGCCTGCTGACCTGATCATCGTTGCCGGTCGACCTTCCATGGGTAAGACCACTTTTGCGATGAACCTCGTGGAGAACGCTGTACTGCGTTCCGACAAAGCGATCCTGGTTTTTTCGCTGGAAATGCCGGCCGACTCCATCGTGATTCGTATGCTGGCCTCCCTTGGGCGGATCGATCAGACCAAAGTGCGGACCGGCAAGCTCAGCGACGACGACTGGCCGCGGTTGACCTCGGCGGTCAACCTGCTCAACGACCGCAAGTTGTTCATCGACGATACCGCCGGCATTTCACCATCAGAAATGCGCGCCCGTACACGGCGTCTGGCGCGTGAGCACGGTGAAATCGGCATGATCATGGTCGACTACTTGCAGCTGATGCAGATCCCTGGCTCCAGCGGCGACAACCGAACCAACGAAATCTCCGAGATATCCCGCTCGCTGAAAGGCTTGGCCAAGGAGTTCAATTGCCCGGTTATCGCGCTCTCGCAGCTCAACCGCTCCCTTGAGCAGCGACCCAACAAACGCCCGATCAACTCTGACCTGCGTGAATCCGGCGCCATCGAGCAGGACGCCGACATCATCATGTTCGTTTACCGGGACGAGGTGTATCACCCTGAAACCGAATACAAGGGCGTCGCCGAAATCATCATAGGTAAGCAGCGGAACGGCCCAATCGGGACGACGCGCTTGGCATTCCTCGGCAAATATTCGCGTTTCGAGAACTTGGCGCCCGGCAGCTACCAATTTGATGATGAATAGGGATAAAAGCCGATAAAGCCGATAAAAGCGCTGGAGGCTTGAGAGCTGGACGATTAAAAGCAGCTTGAGGCCGAAAGTTGAAAGCTGGAAAAAGCTATACGGGGTTTGGTCACGGTCATGCTGTCCAGCCTCCAGCCTCCAGGCAGCTTCCAGCTTCCAACTGTTCAGCCTAAAATTCCGCTTCCCCTCGCTGACAGGAGCCATCCATGCGTCCCCTTGTTGCCACCGTCGATTTGGCTGCCATTCGTCATAACTATGCTCTGGCGAAACGTTGCGCGCCGGGGCGGCGGGCTTTTGCAGTAGTCAAGGCCGATGCCTACGGGCATGGAGCGGCGGCCGTAACAGCGGCCTTGCGTGGCGAAGCCGACGGCTTCGCCGTGTGCAGCGTCGAGGAAGCGCGTGTGGTGCGCGAACAGGCGCCGGAGACGCGGGTGCTGCTGCTCGAAGGCTGTTTCGACGCCGAAGATTGCCTGGCTGCCATGGAGCTGGGGCTGGATGTTTCGGTGCAGGGTGCCGAGCAGGCGAAGCGGCTGCTGGGCTGTGTGCCGGCGCGATCGCTGAACGTCTGGCTCAAACTGGATTCAGGCATGCACCGACTGGGCTTCGATACGGCCGAGCTGAAGCATTGGGCTGAGCGGCTGCGCGCGGCGCCTCAGGTAGCGGAGATAAACCTGATGAGCCACTTCGCCTGTGCCGACGAACACATGCATCCGATGACCGAGCGTCAGCTCGAAAGCTATCAAGGGCTGCAGGATACGGACTTCGACCAGCGCAGCTTTGCCAATTCGGCAGCCGTGTTGACGCTGGCCCCGGCGCACATGGACTGGCTGCGCCCCGGCATCATGCTTTACGGCGCCTCGCCCTTCGCCGAACGTAGTGCCGCCGAATTGGGGCTGCATCCTGCCATGACGCTGACGGCCGAGGTGATTGCCATGCACGATGTGCCGGCCGGTGAAAGCGTCGGTTACGGCGCGACCTGGGTGGCGCAGCGCCCGTCGCGCATCGGCACCGTCAGCTGCGGTTACGCCGATGGTTATCCTCGCCATGCGCCATCCGGTACACCGGTCGTGGTTCGCGGCCAGCGCGTACCGCTGGCAGGAAGGGTGTCCATGGACATGCTGGCAATCGACCTGACCGACGTTCCTGGAGCTGTCATTGGCGACTCGGTCGAGCTTTGGGGCACACGCATGCCCATCGACGAACTGGCCCACGCCTGCGGCACCATCGGCTACGAGCTGCTCACCAAAGTGACACAACGGGTGCCGCGACGTTACGTCGCTTAAAGCCTGCAAGAAGACTAGAGGCTGGACGAAGCTAGAGCTTGACGCGGATTTGGCGCAAGGCTTAACACTGACAGCCTCCAAACCCGAGCTCTTCACTCGGCCTTCCTGATCATTTTTTGTGCTATATTCCGCGCCCGTTTTCGTTGCCCCGGTTTATCGCCATGCACGCTGCCAAGCCTCTGTTCGACTATCCCAAGTACTGGGCCGAGTGTTTCGGTCCGGCGCCGTTCCTGCCGATGAGCGGGGAGGAGATGGATCAGCTCGGCTGGGATTCGTGCGACGTCATCATCGTCACCGGTGATGCTTATGTCGACCATCCGTCGTTCGGCATGGCAATCATCGGGCGATTGCTGGAAGCCCAGGGGTTTCGCGTTGGCATCATCAGCCAGCCGAACTGGCAGAGCAAAGACGACTTCATGAAGCTCGGCCAGCCGAATCTGTTCTTCGGCATCGCGGCGGGCAACATGGACTCGATGATCAATCGCTACACGGCCGACCGCAAGATCCGCTCCGACGATGCCTACACCGCAGGCGGGCAGGCCGGTAAGCGTCCGGATCGGGCGAGCCTGGTCTACAGCCAGCGCTGCAAGGAAGCCTTCAAAGACACGCCAGTGGTTCTGGGCGGCATCGAAGCCTCGTTGCGGCGCATCGCGCATTACGATTACTGGCAGGACAAGGTGCGTCGTTCCATCCTGATGGACGCGACGGCCGACATTCTGCTGTACGGCAATGCCGAGCGCGCCATCGTCGAAGTGGCGCAGCGGATGGCACGTGGTGAGCCGGTCGAGCAGATCACCGACGTGCGCGGTACTGCGTTCGTTCGTCGCGATGCGCCAGAGGGCTGGTTCGAGATCGACTCCACCCGAATCGACCGGCCAGGCAAGGTCGACAAGATCATCAACCCTTATGTGAATACCCAGGACCTGCAAGCCTGCGCCATCGAGCAGGAAAAAGGCCCGGTCGAGGACCCGAACGAGGCCAAAGTCGTTCAGCTGTTGCCGAATCCAAAAATCGAGCGTGACAGAACCGTGATACGTCTGCCGTCGTTCGAGAAAGTGCGCAACGATCCGGCGCTGTATGCTCACGCCAACCGTGTCTTGCACTTGGAGACCAACCCGGGCAACGCCCGCGCGCTGGTGCAGCGCCACGGCGATCACGATATCTGGCTGAACCCGCCACCGATCCCGCTGACCACCGAAGAGATGGATTACGTCTTCGCTTCGCCGTATGCGCGCGTGCCGCATCCGTCATATGGCGGAGAGAAGATTCCCGCCTACGACATGATTCGCTTCTCGGTGAACATCATGCGCGGCTGCTTCGGGGGCTGCACCTTCTGCTCGATCACCGAGCACGAAGGCCGAATCATCCAGAACCGCTCGCATGAATCGATCCTTAACGAGATCGAAGAAATGAAGAAGCTGCCGGGCTTCACTGGCGTGGTTTCGGATCTCGGCGGACCGACGGCCAACATGTACCGCATCGCGTGCAAGAGCCCTGAGATCGAGATACATTGCCGTAAGCCGTCCTGCGTGTATCCCGGCATCTGCGAGAACCTCAACACCGATCATAGTTCGCTGATCGAGCTATACCGGAAAGCGCGTGCACTGCCGGGCGTGAAGAAGATTCTGATCGCGTCCGGGTTGCGTTACGACTTGGCGGTCGAGTCGCCGGAGTATGTAAAAGAGCTGGTCACCCATCATGTCGGCGGCTATCTGAAGATCGCTCCGGAGCACACCGAGCGTGGTCCGCTGGGCATGATGATGAAGCCGGGGATCGGCAGTTACGACAAGTTCAAGCGGATGTTCGAAAAGTATTCCAAGGAGGCGGGTAAGGAGCAGTACCTGATCCCGTACTTCATCGCCGCGCACCCCGGCACTACTGACGAGGACATGATGAACCTCGCCTTGTGGCTCAAGGCCAACGGCTTCCGTGCCGATCAGGTTCAGGCCTTCTACCCCTCGCCAATGGCCAGTGCCACGGCGATGTACCACAGCGGTAAGAACCCGCTGCGCAAGGTCACTTACAAGAGCGAAGGCGTCACCATCGTCAAGAGCGAGGACCAGCGCCGTCTGCACAAGGCTTTCCTGCGCTATCACGATCCGAAGGGCTGGCCGATGCTGCGCGAAGCTCTGCAGCGTATGGGGCGCGCCGATCTGATCGGCAACGGCAAGCATCAGCTGATTCCAGCCCATCAGCCGGCAACCGAAGGCTATCAGAGCGCCCGCCGCAAGAACTCGACCCCGCTGGGCAGCAAGAAGGCCGGGCAGGGCGGCAAAATTCTCACTCAGCACAACGGCTTGCCGCCACGTAGCCATGACGGTAACGCGTGGGATAAACGCGAGCAGGCCAAGGCGGCGGCAGAAGCGCGGCGTAAAGCCGAAGTCGGCGGTGGTAAGCCGTCTGGGAAAGGCCGCAAGCCTTCACAGCGTCCTGTCGCGCCACGCTAATACGACTCCGGCGCGAGGCGAGCTCCTCTCTCGCGCCGGCTTCAGACCGGCGAGCCGTCTCTCTAACACTTGAATGCGAGCGTCGCCTGGTTCAGTTCGTTGGCCAAACGCAGCATTTGTTCGCTTTGCCCGCGCCCGCGGCCGATATGCTCCAGATTGCTGTCGCCCAGTTGGTGGATACGTTCGCTGTGTCCGCGGATCTCGCTCACGGCGTCGCTCTGCTGGGCAGTGGCCGATGCGATCTGCGCGGCCATGTGTTCGATAGTACCGATAGTGGCGACGATCTTATTCAAGGCTAGATCGGCCGTTTCGGCGAGTTCAGCGGTGGCTTCGGCATGACTCACTTGTACTCGCATAGCCTCAACGGATTGATGGGCTGTCGTCTGCAGGTTGCCGATCGATTGCTGAATCTCCGCGGTGGCACCGCTGGTACGCTGCGCCAGCGTACGTACTTCGTCGGCAACCACCGCGAAGCCGCGTCCCTGTTCTCCGGCTCTGGCCGCTTCTATAGCTGCATTCAATGCGAGCAAATTGGTCTGCTCAGCGATTGAGCGGATCACTGTCAGCACCTTGCCGATGATGCTGGTCTCGTCCGCCAGACGCTCAATGGCCAGCGCGTTGTGCTGCACCTCGTTGACCAGGCCATGCAGGCCGGCAAGGCTCTGGCTGATGACTAGCTGCCCATGACTGACAGCCTCGCCCGCAGCCCTGCTGGCCTCTGCTGCCTGGCCGGCGCCGTTGGCAACGTCCTGGATCGTTGCTTCCAGTTCACTTAGGGAGTCACGGATTTGCGCGGTATCACCGGTTTGGCGACTGGCCCCCAAGTGAAGATCGTTGCTCATTTGCGTCAGGCTGCGGCTGCTGCTCGTGACTTCCTGCGCATGCTGGCGCAACGTGCCGACAAGCGTCAGCAGATAGCTGCGTAATTGATTCAGGGATGCCGCAATCTCGATCATCTCGGGCGTTTTCGATTTGAGCTGCGCCGCTGTACCGAAATCGCCCTGAGCCCAAGCGGAGAGGGCGGGAGCGAGTTGGCCCAGCGCGTATGTCAGCTGGCGCTGGACGCGGTCGATGGCTAGCGCGATGAGTAATATCAGGGCGATGATCGTTCCCTGCATAACGCGCACTTCTTTTTGAATTGCACCGTGCTCAGCGCGTACGACGGGCTCCAGTTCGGCGAGTGCCAGCTGCAGTGTCGCTATCTTCCGCTCACTATTGGCCATCAGTTCGCTGCGCTGGTGGATGAGTTCACGGGTCCGTTGAAGCTCCGCAGGGTAGCGCTTGATCAAGCTGGCGAGGTCGCGCTTTAACCCAATACCCTTGTCTTCGCTGGATTGCTCCTGTTTCTGGGCGTCGAGGTCGAGGTCGAGGTCGAGCAGCGCAGCGAAGGCGCTGGCGCCAGAGCGCTGCTCGGTTGCGATCCCCAATAACGGAAGTGCATCGAGCCTTGCCGCCTCTTTGCTCAGTGCCTGCAGCGCTTGCTCCACCTCGATAGCCAGTTCGTCCTGACCGCTGGCGACCAGCTTGCCGCGTGCATGGCTTAGCCGCAGCAGTTGACGGCTGGCCTCGAATAAAGGCGCCTGGTAAATGGCAGCAGAAGCCTGGGTACCTTGCGTGGCGTAGCGTTGCAATTGCTCCAGTGTGCCGGCCATTTCCCGCTCGGCTTGCAGCAGCAGCCCTTGCGGATCTCCGGCGAGCTTGCCGGCTGCCAGCAACTCGAAGGCTGTGAATTGGCTCAGTTGCTCCAGGCTGGGTCTTAGCCGGTCGGCAAACTCCGCCGGTAAGGCAGTGACGTCCGCAGCAAGACCGTCCAGTGCTTGCAGAGCCTCGCTGTGGCGGACCGCATTACCGCTGGCCAGATAATCGTGAATATTTCGCGCGACGCGAAGCTGGAACTGCTGAGAAAGGCCAAGGTAGCGATCCATCAGTTGATAGGGGCGCTCCAGTGCGCGCTCCGACCACCAGAGCGTGACGCCCAGTGCGAGGCAGATCGCAATGAGCAGGAATGTGTTGAGCGTGGTGAGCGACTTCAGGCGCATCCTGACCTCCGGTCGGTTGGGAGGTCAGCAATGTATGGCTATTTAATGTCACTTGCGTGACAGGGGAACCGCTCGACTCGGTTGCGCCCCCCGTGCTTGGCACGGTAAAGGGCTTCGTCGGCTTGTTGGGTAAGCGCCTTGACGTCGGCATCGGGCGTCAGCTCGGCAATGCCACAGCTGAAGGTGCACGAGAGATCGGCCGGTTGAGCCGGATAACGGATTTCGGCGAAGCGCTGGCGGATATCGTTCAGCACCTTGAGCGCATCCTCCGCACAGGTATCCGGCAGTACCACGGCGAATTCCTCCCCGCCGTAACGACCGATATGGTCGGTCTTGCGCAGGCGCTGCTTGAGGAACAGGGCGAGGCTCTTGATGACCCGATCCCCCATGGGATGTCCGTAGGTGTCGTTGACCTTCTTGAAGTGATCGATATCAATCATGGCAAAACATAGAGGCTTGCCATCGCGGCGGGCTCGCGAGCTGGCGTCTTCGAGCAGTTGCAGACTATGCGTATGGTTGTAGAGGCCCGTGAGGCTGTCGCGAACGATTCGTGCCTTGAGATTGCGCGCTCGCTCGGCACGGGTTCGCACTGTGGCGATCAGGTGGCTGGGCTTGATCGGTTTGGTCAAGAAGTCATCGCCACCTTCATTCATCGCATCGAGCTGCTTATCGAGGTCATCCTCAGCCGAAAGATAAATGATCGGCACGCTCACGTAGCGTTCGTGCTGGCGAATCACCTTGGCCAGCTCGGTACCCATGCACTCAGGCATGTACATATCGAGAATGATCAGATCGGGCTGAAACTCAGCCAGATAGTTGATGGCCTGAATCGGTTCGTTGAGTGTCTGAGTGATGATTCCCGCATTGTTCAGTACCCGCTCGGTATGCGTCGCCTGCGCACGCGAATCATCGATGATGAGCACTCGGAACGGCTCATAATGGGCGGTGCGGGTGAATATCTCGATTTTCTCCAGCAGGCTCGATGCATCGATGGCGCCGGTGAAGAATTCCAGCCCACCGGCGCGTACGGCGGCCAGACGCATGGGGGTATCGGTTTCCTGATGGCTGAAAAAGATCAGTGGCAGTTTTTCTTCCAGGCCTTGTTGCACGCGTTCGGCGAGCTTCAATCCCTCGCCGGGGCCATTGAAGTCGACATCCATCACCAAAGCCGCAGGGTGGCGCTCATGCATGGCCGCACGAAACTCGCTATCGCTGGCGAAAGCCTGGGCGGTCATGCTGAAGAATTCGAGTTGACGGACCACGTGGTTGGCGCGCTCATTATCCTCGAGAGCGATGTAGACAGGCTTGCTCAGCGGTGGAATATAGCCGGACTGACCGCGAGGATCGCTGTGGCGCAGGCCGGTACGGGCTAGGCGATAGATCAGTTGGCTAAGGGTGGCGATGGTGTCGCTTGACAGTCGGCCCCGGTTGTCTTTGATCTCACTGAGACAGTCTTCGATGCCGAGCGCGAGTTGCCTGTGCTCGTTCTGCTCGAAGCGCTCGGCGAAACGTCGCAAGCGTTGGTTGGCATCGGCAAGAGCGGCTCGATAGGCATCGCTCCATTCGCTGCGCTGCAGCTGCTGCCAAACTTCGAGCACTTCTCTTGCTTGGTGAATGACCCGCTGCGCGAAGTGTTGTTTAAGTTCTTCCTGGTCCGACATGTCCGGTTCCCTGGCCCGCTGCGGCAGGGCGCTAGTGGCGGCATGCTACCACTGATCTGGCCGCCGCAAGGCGATTGCATAAGCGCTCTGGTTCTCATTATGGCGCTTGGCATGGACTGGCTGCGTTATAGTGGTTCACTTGCCGCAACGCTCCGAGTGACCGGCGGTCGAATCTCTGAATTCCGAGAAAGAAGGACAGATGCCCATGTTGGATTGGAAGAACCGCTTCGGCCGCCTCGGCTCGTCGGGAAATACAGCCACAACGGAAGGAGCGACTCGCAATCCGCTATTGCTGGCACTCGCCGTCCTGGTTGGTCTCTGCCTGTTGGTAGCGTTGGTTCTTGGCTGGTATTGGAGCTCCGAACCTGACCGATTCCCGGTGCAGCAGCATGTTCGGCAAGCGGCGGAGGCTTCGCAGCGGCAGATCGTCAATGGCTATACCACGGTCGAGACGCTCAAGCAGGTGGCCAGCACCCTGCTGAACAAACCAGGCGGCTATCTGACCAACGACATCGCACCTCCTGGTCTATGGCTGGATAACATGCCCAGCTGGGAATACGGTGTGCTGGTTCAGGTGCGTGATCTAAGCCGTGCGTTGCGTAAAGATTTTGCACGTTCGCAATCCCAGTCCACCGAGGACGCTGATCTGTCCAAGGCCGAGCCGTTGTTCAATTTCGACAACCGCAGCTGGGCACTGCCCGCGAGCGAATCGGAGTACCGTAACGGCATCCGGTTCCTCGATCGCTACCTGGCGCGCTTGAGTGATCCGGCACCCAAGGCGCAGTTTTATACCCGTGCGGATAACCTCAACAACTGGCTGGGAGACGTAGGAACCCGGTTGGGATCGCTATCCCAACGACTATCGGCCAGCGTCGGCCGTGTGCGATTGGACGCCCGGGTGGCGCCGGAACTGGAGCGTGACGGCGTGGCGTCCGTGGTCGAGGAGGAGCGTGTCGAGACGTCTTGGTTGCAGATCGATAATGTTTTCTACGAAGCGCGAGGGCAGGCCTGGGCGTTATCGCATCTGCTGCGAGCCGTTGAAGTGGATTTTGCCGATGTACTGGCCAAGAAGAACGCCACGATCAGCGTCAGACAAATCATTCGCGAGCTCGAAGCCGCGCAGGAGCCGCTCTGGAGCCCTATGGTGCTCAACGGCAGCGGCTATGGCGTGCTAGCCAATCATTCCCTGGTAATGGCGAACTACATCTCGCGCGCGAACGCGGCGATCATCGATTTGCGCAATTTGCTGTCGCAGGGGTAAAGGCGAAAAGACGATAAAGGCGCTGGAGGCTGGAAAGTGGGGCGAAAAGTTTTCCAGCGCCCCGTTCTGGTGGGCTGAAACGGAGCGCCGCCCGGCCCACCCACTCTACTGTCACTGTCAGGCCGGTGAATCACCGCGCTTGCCTCCAGTCAATCCAGGCCGAGCTTCTTCAATCGATAACGCATTGAGCGGAACGATAGACCCAGCCGTTGGGCGGCGGCTGTGCGATTCCAGCGAGTCTCTTCCAGCGCTTGCATGATCAGCTTGCGCTCGACGTTCTCAAGGTGGTCTTCGAGATTGTCGATCTGGGCCAGGCTTGCTTCACCGTTCTCGGGCATGCCTGGCGCGTCGGACAAGCGCAAGTCGCTGGGCTTGATTTCCTCGCCTTCGCAAAGCGTATAGGCGCGCTCCAGCATGTTCTCCAACTCGCGTACGTTGCCCGGAAATCGATAGCTCTGCAGTTTAGCTAGTGCATCGGGATGCAGGCGCGCCGGGCTGTCGCTACATTCGTGGGCGAGCCGGCGCAGCATGACATCAGCAAGTTGGATGATATCTTCGCGGCGCTCACGCAGCGGTGGCACGCGCAGTTCTATCACGTTCAGGCGATAGTAAAGGTCCTGGCGGAAACGACCGGCTGCGACTTCGCTGGCAAGATCTTTGTGGGTGGCACAGAGAATCCGTACGTCCACAACGACTTCCTTTGCGCCGCCGACCGAGCGCACGGCTTTTTCCTGGATGGCGCGTAGCAGCTTCACCTGCATCGGAAGCGGAAGATCGGCCACTTCGTCGAGAAACAATGTGCCGCCATTTGCCGCCTGGAACAGCCCCGGCTTGTCTTCGATAGCACCGGTAAAGCTACCCTTCTTGTGACCGAAGAATTCACTTTCCATCAGCTCCGATGGAATCGCGCCGCAGTTGACCGGCACGAACGGACGTTCGTGGCGTGGTCCTTGCTCGTGGATCAGTCGTGCTACCAGCTCTTTGCCGCTACCGGACTCGCCGCTGACGTAAACCGGAGCCTGGCTGCGCGCCAATTTACTGATCTGCTTACGCAGCGCGTTCATCGGTGGCGAGGCGCCGAGCAAACGACTATCAACGGTCAGGTCGTTAGGGTTCGGGCTGCGCAATCGCAGCGCAGTATTGACCAGCTCACGTAGCCGACCGAGGTCGACCGGCTTGGTCAGGAAATCGAACGCCCCGGCCTTCAGCGCCCCGATGGCGGTATCGAGGCTGCCGTAGGCGGTGATCATAGCCACCGGGAGTTGCGGATACTGTTGCTGAATGAACTGCACTAGCTCAAGCCCGCAGCCGTCCGGCAAACGCATATCCGTGAGGCACAGATCGTAATGCTCGCGCGCCAGGCACTCCCGGGCTTCCTTGAGATTACGGGCGCTGCGAGTGTCCAGCTTCATCCGCCCAAGGGTGATCTCCAGGAGCTCCCGGATGTCGGGTTCGTCATCGATGATCAACGCTTTTTGGCGGGTGGTCATGGTCTCGGTCTTTCGATTACTACGGTTGTCGCCCGGTTGGCGAGGGTCTGCAATGTTAACGCCACCGCGCGCGTTTTGTACCGTGACCGTCGCCGGTGTGTGACCTGTTGCCGACTCGGCAGGTATCAACCCAACTTGCGCGGATGCGCGAAGACGATACGGAAACAGCTGCCGCCCACGTCTCTTTCACGATAGTCCAGGCGCGCCTGATTGCTTTCGCACAGCTCCCGTGAAATGTACAGTCCCAGCCCGGTACCCTTGTTCTCCGTGGTAAAGAACGGCTCGAAGATGTTCTGTACCTGCTCGATTGGCACGCCGGGCCCATCATCAAGCACTTCGAGTACTGGCAGGTCGCTGGTTTCGTCGCGGAACAAATGTAGCCATACCTGTGCCTGGCCGTGTGCCTGGCCGCTGTAGCGCAGGCCATTCTGCACCAGGTTAGTCAGGATCTGGATCAGTTGGTTGGGGTCCATGCGGGTCTGCAGCGATCTGCCCCTGGTGTCCACATGCACGCTCTGGTGGGCCGGCAGCGCCCCGCGAAACTCACTGGCGAATCGATGCACCCAGTACTTCAGGTCTAGCAATTGTGGTTCGGCCTGGCGTCTGCGCGACAGTTGCAGCACGTTCTCGATAACCAGGTTCATCCGTCGCGAATGATCCTGAATGATCTGTGTCAGCCGAAGGTCTGCAGGATCTAGCGCTTCGGACTCCTGCAGCAACTGCGCCGCATGGCTGATTGCACCGAGCGGGTTGCGGATTTCGTGGGCGATGCTCGCTGTCAACCGGCCGAGCGATGCCAGTTTGAGCTGCTGAGCCTTTTGCGCAATTTGCGAGATGTCCTCAAGGAAGACCAGCGTGTCCTGCTTCACACCATGCTGCAGGGCCGCGAAGCTCGGTTGCAGGGTGGCGCCGCCCGGCGTTGCCTTGAAAGTGCGAGGGCGCAGCGTTGGGTTATCGCTCCATTGTTGCAACGCTTTGATTAGTTCGGGACAGTGGGGTGCCAGTCTTTCTCCGGTCAGCGATTGTTGGCCGAGCAGCTCCAGCGCCCCTTGATTGGCGAGCAGCACGCGTTGCTGTGGGTCGAGCACGAGAATCCCGGTCCGCATGCGCTGCAGGATCTGCGCGTTCAGCGCCTCGAGATTGGCGACTTCCTCTGCGCGCTGGCGGGCCAAGGTT
Organism: Stutzerimonas sp.; assembly: GCF_982611455.1. Classification (NCBI taxonomy): domain Bacteria; kingdom Pseudomonadati; phylum Pseudomonadota; class Gammaproteobacteria; order Pseudomonadales; family Pseudomonadaceae; genus Stutzerimonas; species Stutzerimonas sp. Next base: position 49,900 of record NZ_CEXBBO010000010.1, on the reverse strand, counting down.
TCACTGACCTGCAGTCGACGCGTCAGGCCTTGTACCAGCAGCGCTGCGGCGAAGCATAACGTCCCTAGCGCAGCAGCCTGGATATATTGATTGCTAGCGGTGGTATCGCTGAGGCTGAGATAGAAGGTCAGGTAGATAAGACCGGTAGCAGCAACCGCTGCAATGAAAAAACCGATGCGACCATGTAGCAGAACGTTCGCAATGGCAACGGCGATGATCAGCAGATTGCCGATACCGCTTGGCGTGCCGCCAGCGAAATAGAACAGCGCTGCGAGTAACGTTACATCCATCAGCGCAAGGGCTAGAACGGGCAGCTCCCGTTTCGGGTTCTGCAGCAGGACGGCGATAACGATATTGAGGATCAGATAGAGCCAGGCGCCGTAGTGAAACGCCGCCGGATTGCTCATGCGCATCAGGTCATTGTGCAAATCGCTGCTTATCAGCAGGACCAGCACGAGCCCGATCGCGACGCGATAAAGATGATAAAGGCGAAGGATGCGCCGGCCCTGGTAGCCCAGAAACGTCAGCCCTTCAGTGCCCACCCGACTTGCTGCCCTGTTCCAGATGCGTCTGGCTGCAGTACCACTGGTCGTGGTTTTGCAATGCTTGCTCGCGTGGCAGATGCACGCCGCACTGGGCGCAGCGAACCATCGTTACAGTGGTCTGTTGCGGTTTGTTGATATTCGCTGGTTTGCGTACCAAACGACGCCAGAGCCAGAACGCTGCAGCAATCAAGATGACCCAGAACAGCAGACGAAACAGACCCATATTCTAGTTCCTGGCTAAGCCATGGCCTGCCGGTCTGGCAGGCTCCGTGCGGTACGCTGTGTTTAGATCGATGGGTCAGCCTTTTGCGGATTGACCGCTATCTCAGTCGAACAGTCCAAAGGTCAGATAGCTCCACCAGGAGCGGCCTTCGCTTTGCCGTTCATCTTCTGCTTCTGCTTCGGCCTCCCTCAAGACCGGGCGCAGCTCGTCAGGCAGGTCCTGCGCGGCGTTTTCATATTGACGTACTACGTCTCGGTTGGATTGTGAGCTATCCGGCGCCGCGTTTTCCGTTTCGATCAGGCCGAGAGTGGCACGGGACAGCCAGCTGCGATTGTCGGCTTCCTTTTCCCGTGGCACGAATTCACCGTCTTCCAGGCTGGGGTGTTCCGGGTAGTTGAGCTTGAGGGTTTCCAGACTGGTATTGGCGAGGTCGTTAAGCTGCAGTCGTTGATAGGCTTCAGTCATGACTGCGAGGCCATCGCCAACAGCTGGCGTGCCCTGAAAGTTTTCCACTACGTAGCGTCCGCGATTGGCTGCAGCAACGTAGGCCTGGCGGCGCAAATAGTAGTCGGCGACATGGATCTCATTAGCTGCCAGCAAATTACGCAGATAGACCATTCGCGCCTTGGCGTCCGGTGCGTAGCGGCTGTTCGGGTAGCGTGTGGTCAGTTGTGCGAATTCGTTGAAGGAATCGCGAGCGGCACCCGGATCGCGCTTGGTCATGTCCAGCGGCAGAAAGCGCGCAAGCAGTCCGCGGTCCTGGTCGAAGGAGGCCAGTCCTTTCAGGTAATAGGCGTAGTCGACGCTGGGATGCTGAGGGTGTAGGCGAATGAAGCGTTCGGCGGAAGAGCGAGCGGCTTCCGGCTCGGTATTCCGGTAATAAGCGTAGATCAGCTCCAGTTGTGCCTGTTCGGCGAAGCGGCCGAAGGGATAGCGAGACTCCAAGGCCTTCAGCTTGTTGATGGCGCTGGTGTAGCTCTTGTTGTCCAGGTCGGTCTGCGCCTGCCGGTACAGTTCCGCTTCGCCGAGGTTCTCGCTGATGGTTTCGTTGGATGAGCAGGCAGCGGTAAGGGCGAAAATGGCGATCAGCAGCAGGTGTTTCACTTGCATGGCGGCTTGCGTCCCTGTGACGGCTGGCTGTCTCGCGCTGAGCCGTCCTGTTATGATGAGCGCCCCGGCTGGCCGGGACAAAGACGCCGTATTTAAACACAAGCGTGTTGCCGAAACCAAAGGCTCCACTTGCGCCGCAGCCAAAGGCTATGTTCCTCGTGGTAAACAGCCTCGGTGGGCGCCTGAGGCCGATAGGTAATTTTGTGCCGTCGTGCTGCCTATGGCCAATGAGCGACCCACGTTAGGCTGCAGCTCTTTGAGCCACCGTGGGTGCCTCCGTCGATGACAAGACCTGCTATTGCTATTGCACGCAGCCGCACTCGCCCTGCTACGTCTTGCTCGGCAAGACGGCCACGCCGCTAGCTCCCTCTTACTATGAAGCGCCCATAATTATGTCCACGATCTCCACACAGGCCATTCAACTTCGCGCCGAGGTGCCGTTCGACCTCGGTGGGCAGCGCTTCGATCAGGTCGCGGCTCAGCTTTTCTCGGAGCATTCCCGCTCGCGCCTCGCTGCATGGATCAAGGATGGCCAACTGACGGTCGACGGCGCCTCGTTGCGTCCGCGCGACACGGTGCATGCGGGCGCGATTCTGGAGCTTTCCGCTGAACAGCAGGCGCAGGGTGAGTGGATCGCACAGGATATACCGCTGGATATCGTCTTTGAGGATGAGCACATTCTGGTGCTGAACAAGCCATCCGGTCTGGTGGTGCATCCAGCGGCCGGGCATGCCGATGGCACGCTGCTCAATGCCTTGCTGCACCATGTGCCGGGTCTGATCAATGTGCCTCGCGCAGGTATCGTGCACCGCCTGGACAAGGATACGACCGGCCTGATGGTCGTCGCCAAGACGTTGCAGGCGCAAACGCGTCTGGTCGAGCAGTTGCAAGCGCGAAGCGTCAGCCGAATCTACGAAGCCATTGTCATTGGCGTGATCATTACGGGTGGCACCGTCAATGCACCGATCGGGCGTCACGGCCAGCAGCGCCAGCGCATGGCTGTGGTCGAAGGGGGTAAGCCCGCCGTCAGTCATTACCGTGTGCTTGATCGCTTCCGCTCGCATACCCATGTCCGGGTCAAGCTGGAAACCGGGCGTACCCACCAAATTCGCGTACACATGACACATGTTGGTTATCCGCTGGTCGGCGACCCGCTGTACAGCGGCCGTTTCCGCATTCCTCCCGCGGCGAATCCGACCATGGTGCAGACCCTGCGAGATTTTCCGCGTCAGGCGCTGCATGCGCGCTTCCTCGAGTTGGACCATCCCGTCAGTGGTACGCGGATGAAATGGGAGTCGCCATTGCCGGATGATTTCGTCTGGCTGCTGACGCTACTGCAGCAGGATCGCGAGGCGTTCATCGGGTGAATCGCTGGCCTGAAGACTGGATCACCCCCGATTGGCCGGCGCCCCCGCATGTGCGGGCTTGCGTAACGACGTGTAACGGGGGGCTGAGCCAGACACCGTTCGACAGTTTCAATCTGGGCGATCACGTAGGTGATGACCCGGCGGTTGTGACTGCAAATCGACAGCGGTTGCATGGCGCACTCGCCTGCAGGCCGGCCTGGATGAGTCAAGTACATTCGAGCACGGCTGTTGAAGCTGATCCGGGAACTTGCCCGGTCGCGGATGCCAGCTGGACGGACACTGCAGGCATCGCCTGTGCTGTGCTGACGGCCGATTGTTTGCCCGTGCTGTTCTGTAACATGGACGGGACTCGAGTGGCCGCTGCGCATGCCGGCTGGCGCGGGCTTGCAGCAGGCATACTGGAAGAAGCTGTGGCGGCGATTGGCGGCCCCGGTGCGAAGCTGATGGCCTGGCTCGGGCCCGCGATCGGGCCCAGTGCGTTCGAAGTTGGTGGCGAGGTGCGCGAGGCGTTCGTGTCGCAGCATCCAGCGGCGGCTGAGGCCTTTGTTCCAAGCAGCAATGCCGGCCGTTATATGGCTGACCTTTATCAGTTAGCCCGTATCCGTCTCGCTGCCTGTGGCGTCACGGCAGTCTTCGGAGGTGGCTTCTGTACCTTCAACGATCCTCGCTTCTATTCCTATCGCCGCGCCGCCCGTACCGGGCGCTTCGCCAGTTTGATCTGGATAAACGGTTAAAAGCCGACAGGAGCGCTGTAGGCTGGAAGCTGGATGGAAAGGCCACGTTGGCATAGGGGGGCAACCCGCCAGTGACAGCGTTAGCCCTTGAAAAGCTCGACAGGAATTCAGTGAGGCCCCGCACGCTAATGCCTCCAGCCTCCAGCCTCCAGCCTCCAGCCTCCAGCCACATGCATCAATCCACCCTGGCTTGAATCTCTAACAATCAACCTCATCTAAGTTCCATCTCGCAGGCTTTTGTCGAGGTGCGATTGAGTGCGCCCGCCTGCCTTACTTAGAAGGTGATTACATGCGTATCGATCGTCTGACCAGCAAGCTGCAGCTTGCGCTTTCCGATGCCCAGTCTATTGCTGTTGGTCTCGATCATCCGTCCATCGAGCCGTTGCACCTGATGCAGGCGCTGCTCGATCAGCAGGGTGGATCGATCAGGCCGCTGTTGATGCAGGTGGGTTTCGATATCAACGGTTTGCGCCAAGCACTGACCAAAGAGTTGGATCAGCTGCCCAAGCTACAGAATCCTACGGGCGACATGAATATGTCGCAGGATCTGGCGCGCCTGCTGAACCAGGCTGACCGCCTAGCGCAGCAGAAGGGCGACCAGTACATTTCCAGTGAACTGGTACTGCTCGCCGCGCTGGACAGCAACACCCGTCTGGGCAAGCTGCTGCTGGCACAAGGCGTTAGCAAGAAAGCGCTGGAAAACGCCATTAGCAATCTGCGCGGTGGCGATGCGGTCAATGACCCCAACGCCGAGGAGTCACGCCAGGCGCTGGACAAGTACACCGTTGACATGACCAAGCGCGCCGAGGACGGCAAGCTCGATCCGGTCATCGGTCGCGACGACGAGATTCGCCGGACCATCCAGGTGCTGCAGCGGCGAACCAAGAACAACCCCGTACTGATTGGCGAGCCTGGCGTCGGCAAAACCGCCATCGTCGAAGGCCTTGCCCAGCGCATCGTCAATGGTGAAGTGCCGGACGGTCTCAAAGACAAACGTTTGCTGGCGCTGGATATGGGCTCGTTGATCGCCGGTGCCAAGTTTCGCGGTGAGTTCGAGGAGCGGCTCAAGGCCGTGCTCAACGAGCTAAGCAAGCAGGAAGGTCGGGTCATCCTGTTTATCGACGAGCTGCACACGATGGTTGGCGCGGGCAAGGCCGAAGGCGCCATGGACGCCGGAAATATGCTCAAGCCGGCCCTGGCCCGCGGCGAGCTGCATTGTGTCGGCGCGACCACGCTCGATGAATACCGCCAGTACATCGAGAAAGACGCCGCGCTGGAACGACGTTTCCAGCGCGTGCAGGTCGATGAGCCGAGCGAGGAAGACACCATCGCCATCCTGCGCGGCCTTAAGGAACGCTACGAGGTGCACCATGGTGTTTCCATCACCGATGGCGCGATCATCGCCGCAGCCAAGCTCTCGCACCGCTACATCACCGACCGGCAGCTGCCGGACAAGGCCATCGATTTGATCGACGAGGCGGCCAGCCGTATTCGCATGGAGATCGACTCCAAGCCGGAAGAGCTGGATCGACTGGACCGGCGCCTAATCCAGCTGAAGATCGAGCGTGAGGCGCTTAAGAACGAGGACGACGAAGCGACCAAGAAGCGCCTGGCCAAGCTCGACGAGGAAATCGTCAAGCTGGAACGCGAATACGCCGATCTCGATGAGATATGGAAATCGGAAAAGGCCGAAGTGCAGGGCTCTGCTCAGATGCAGCAGAAAATCGAGCAAGCCAAGGCCGATCTTGAGGCGGCGCGGCGCAAGGGCGACCTGGCGCGCATGGCTGAGTTGCAATACGGCATCATCCCCGATCTCGAACGCAGCCTGCAGATGGTCGATCAGCATGGCAAATCGGAGAACCAGTTGCTGCGCAACAAGGTGACCGACGAGGAGATCGCCGAGGTGGTCTCGAAGTGGACCGGTATTCCAGTGTCGAAAATGCTCGAAGGCGAGCGCGAAAAGCTGCTGAAGATGGAAGACCTGCTGCACCGGCGCGTGATCGGTCAGCACGAAGCAGTCGTATCGGTCGCCAATGCGGTCCGTCGTTCGCGTGCCGGGCTGGCCGACCCGAATCGCCCCAGCGGCTCCTTCCTGTTCCTCGGCCCGACCGGGGTGGGCAAAACCGAGCTGTGCAAGGCGCTGGCGGAGTTCCTCTTCGATACCGAGGAGGCGATGATTCGTATCGATATGTCCGAGTTCATGGAGAAGCATTCGGTGGCCCGTCTGATTGGCGCGCCGCCGGGCTATGTGGGCTACGAAGAGGGCGGTTACCTGACAGAGGCAGTGCGCCGCAAGCCGTATTCGGTGGTGCTGCTGGATGAGGTTGAAAAGGCTCATCCTGACGTGTTCAACATTCTCTTGCAGGTCCTGGAAGATGGACGCCTGACCGATAGCCATGGGCGCACGGTGGATTTCCGCAACACCGTGATCGTGATGACGTCGAACCTGGGTTCGACACAGATTCAAGAGCTGGTGGGCGATCCCGATGCGCAGCGCGCAGCAGTGATGGATGCGGTGAGCAGTCATTTCCGGCCGGAATTCATCAACCGCATCGATGAGGTGGTGGTGTTCGACCCGCTGGCGCGCGAGCAGATCGCCGGCATTGCGCAGATCCAGTTGGGCCGCTTGCGTCAGCGTCTGGCCGAGCGCGAGCTGAGCCTGGAGCTGAGTGACGAGGCCATGGATAAATTGGTCGCCGTTGGCTACGACCCGGTCTATGGTGCGCGCCCGCTGAAGCGCGCCATCCAGCGTTGGATCGAAAACCCGCTTGCCCAGAACATACTGTCTGGTGAGTTCGGGCCAGGTTCAACCATCGTTGGCGAGGTGGAGGCCGGCGAGATCCGCTTCGCCAGAGCTTGACCTCGCTTCGCAGAGCCGCTCGGGCAGGGCGGCTTCGCGGTTGTGCTGATGGGGTCCAGAACATGGTTGTCCACAACGGTCATGGTGTCGCGCAACGCGTTGTAGTAAATCGCATTTTTTCTGTTGACAGGCGCGCCGAGAACCGTAAAATGGCGCGCCTCTGAGGGGGGTTTGCAAGGCGGTACAGCAAGCCACCCAATGAGCTGGAAGTAGTAGTTCCGCGATAGCTCAGTCGGTAGAGCAAATGACTGTTAATCATTGGGTCCCAGGTTCGAGTCCTGGTCGCGGAGCCAAATTCCAATCGGGGTATAGCGCAGTCCGGTAGCGCGCCTGCTTTGGGAGCAGGATGTCGGGAGTTCGAATCCCCCTACCCCGACCATTTTTGGGTCGTTAGCTCAGTTGGTAGAGCAGTTGGCTTTTAACCAATTGGTCGTAGGTTCGAATCCCACACGACCCACCAAAACCGCTTCGCAAGAGGCGTAAGAAACCGGAAGGTCCGAAAGGACCTTCCGGTTTTTTCTTGTCTGCGTTTTTTTCTTCCTAAATTCATGTCACGTCGCCATCGATCGCAATCGCTTCCACTGCCGCCCCAGCGCCTTTCTATGCAGTTCGGGAGAGGCGCTGCGGCAGGCGCAATCAATGCAGCTTGAGGCGTGGTACGGTGCTGGTGCTGAGTTTGTCGCCAATCATCATCAGTGCAGTGCGGGCGATCCCATACAGTGCAATCTGATGCATCCGGTACAGCGAGACATAGAACATGCGTGCCAGCCAACCTTCGAGCATGACATTGCCGGTGAGGTTGCCCATCAGGTTGCCTACGGCGGAAAAGCTCGACAAAGAAATCAGCGAGCCGTAATCGCGGTAACGATAGTCGGGCAGGTTTTTGCCCTCGAGCCGCCGGACGATCGACTTGGCCAGTAGCGAGGCTTGCTGGTGTGCGGCCTGCGCTCGCGGCGGCACGTTGCGGTCGCTGTCCGGTTGCGGACAGGCGGCGCAGTCACCAAAGGCGAAGACGTTCTCGTCGCGGGTTGTCTGCAAAGTCGGCAATACCACCAGTTGATTGATCCGGTTGGTTTCCAGGCCATCTATGTCGCGGAGGAAGCCCGGCGCTCTGATGCCGGCGGCCCAAACCTTCAGTGTGGCGGGCACGAAGTCGCCATTCTTGGTATGCAGCCCTTCTTCCGTTACTTCGCTGACTGCAGCGTCGGTGAGTACGGTCACACCCAGCTTCTGGAGCGTCTGATGTACTGGCTGACTGATGCGCTCCGGTAGCGCTGGCAGAACCCGCGGGCCTGCTTCGATAAGGCTGATATGGACGTTTTCAGGTTTGATTCCGTCCAGACCATAGGCGGCCAATTCGCGCGCGGCATGGTGAAGCTCTGCGGCCAGTTCGACACCAGTTGCGCCAGCGCCGACGATGGCCATGTTGATGCCGTGGTGGCCCCCGCTGGCGTGGGCGCGCATGTAGTGGCTGAGCAGGCGGCGGTGGAAGCGTTCAGCCTGCGCGCGGGTATCGAGAAAAATACAGTGCTCGGCTGCGCCCTTGGTGCCGAAGTCATTGGTGGTGCTGCCGACCGCAATCACCAGGGTGTCGTAGGTGAGGGCGCGCGCAGGTACTAGCTCGACGTCGTGTTCATCGAGCGAGGCGGCAAGATGAACGCACTTGCGTTCACGTTCCAAGCCGCTCATGCGGCCCATCTGGAACTCGAAGTGGTTCCATTTGGCCTGCGCGACATAGTTAAGCTCATCGGCGGACGAATTCAGCGAACCGGCGGCCACCTCATGCAGCAGGGGCTTCCAGATATGCGTCAGGTTGGCGTCGATCAGGGTGATGCGGGCCTTGCCACGCTTGCCCAGGGTTCTACCCAGGCGGGTGGCAAGCTCCAAGCCGCCGGCGCCGCCGCCGACGATTACGATGCGATGTGTCATTAAATGAACTCATAAGGCTTTGCGGAATTCGGTCTGCGCCGGGGTGAGCATAGAAAATACTCATAACACCAGGCGGCTCAGAAGGCGGCTCAGTAGGCCCAGGCCAATCACCACGGCCAGTACCAGCACAAGGAGCAGCCAGGGCCGAAAAGGCTGGCGCTCGACTTGGTGCTGTGGTGCGCTGAGATATTGATCAACGCGTTTCTGGTCTTCGGGTTTTAGGCGGCTGGGCATACGCACCTCGAAAGGGGGATGCAGGCATTCTAGCTGCGCGACGGCAAAAGCCAAGCGCGTAGGTTGGTCAATAATTGCCGGTGAATCAGACGTGCCAGCTGGAAACTGACATGTGGAGTGGTGTGCGGAAGCGATCGGACTAGCAGGCTGTTAGATACTGCGTTGCCAGCACTGCGTTAAAAATCGCATTTGCGATTCGTAATTCATAAGAGCCCGGTCTGCTTTCCCTGCGATTCTCGTCTTGTGTTAGCCGCTTAGCCTACTTTTTCAACGGCACTGTTAGTGCGAGCTGTTCTTCAGGCTACGCAGGTTTCCGATCACCGATTCCAGTGCGCGATCGAACAGCAGGGCATCGTTGAGCAGGCGGATCGCGCCACGACGGAATTCGATGGCGAGGCCCATGCGCGTCTTCTCGAGTACTTTCATGCCGGTACGGTTGACGAAAATATATTTGCCCGTGGGCTTGATCACCGCTGCCAGCTTGCAGCGCAGCTTGTGATCTTCGTCCTCTTGGAACTCAACCCAACTGCCGACCCGCAGATTGTCTACCTGAGTCAGTGCCTCGTCATTGTCTGCCAGGTTTATCTCGGGCTCCTGCTCGCGACTCTCGCCGGGGGCAAGCAGCACAATTTCCGCGACAACCTCAACCATCGCAGGGGCTTCGGCTTCGGCGGCGTGCTCTTCGCGTGGAGGTAATTCCAGCTTTTGTTCGGTGACGATCTCGCCGTGGGCGAGCGGGTCGTTAGTCGGTGTCGGTTGATCCGGCTGCTTGAATTGCTGCAGCGTCTGTACATGCAGTGCTTCGAGTTGGGTGAAAAAATCGCTGGTGGAAAAGGGGTCGAACGCTGCGCTGACCAAGCCTTCACGAAGATTTTTCAGCAGGCTTGGGACCAGCTCCAGCAGCCGTGCTCGGGACTCCGGATCGTCGTGCGGGGCGACACTCCAGATCAAATCGTCCATTGTTGCCAGGGCCGCCTGCCATTGCTCGGACTGGGTGCCGTGTTTCAGACAGGTCAGCAGCAGAACCTTGCTCCAGGCCTCCTGAAGCAGGCGCACCACGACTTCGGGAAGGGTTTTGCCGAGCAGTCGTTGATTGAGCGCATGCTCGACTTCCTGGCGAGCCATTTCCGCTTTGGCGCGTCCTTCTTCGGCATCGCGGGTGCGCTGTTCGAGTAGCTCGCTACGACGCCGCTCGTCACCGGTGAAAGCGAGAAAGTCGGCCAGCAACTCAGAGAAGATGGCAGGGTCGTCGACGAAGTCGTTCAACAGGCGAACCACGACCTGTTCGATTTTTTGATACAGGCTGTCTCGCTGTGCTTCATCCTGATCGACCCAGCCCATGGCGGCGGAGGCGATTTCGTTGAGCAGTCGGCGGGCCGGGTGGCTGCCGCGGCTGAAGAAGGTCTTGTCCAGAACAGCGACCTTCAGCACGGGGATTTGCAGGCGGCCAATCAGCGCTTTCAGTGAGTCGGGTAGCGTGCGGTCGTCGAGGATGAATTCGAACAGCATCGACACAAGGTTTATGACGTCCTCGTCGACTTCACCGACCACGCGGGATTTGCCGCTCTTGGCGCTAACGCGATGCAGCAGCTGCTCAAGTTGACTCTGTAGGTCGAATTCATTGACCTGCTGCGGTGTGCGTGATTGAAGATGGGAGAGCAGGCGCATCAGGTCGTTGCTGGAGATCGGCACCGCGTCGATGGGGGTGCTACGCGCTGGCAGGGCGCTTCCGCGCAACTCCGAAAGGAGAGTTTGCAAGGCGCCAAACGCTTCGTGAACACCCTCGTCCACATACCCCGTCGATTCGCTGAGGCCTGGTCGAGATGCGCTGCTTCCCGGCGCGGCTGGGCGGTGGGGTGCGCGGCGTGGCTGAGCCGATTGCAGCTCCGGTAATATGCCGGCTGCCATCAGTGTCTGGTTCGATTCGGCGTAGAGCTGATCGAGATCAGTCAGCACGTAGCGCTCGAATAATTTGAGGATGATCAGCTTGACCTTAATTTCGACGCCCAGACTGCGGCAGGCCTCCAGAAAGTACTCGCAAAGCTGCTGGGGACCGAGCGGATTGCTCTTGTCGTCGAGCTTCTTGCTCACCAGTGCATTCATTCGGGTAGTCAGATGGCTGAGCGGCTGGGTGGTACGGGTCATCACCTTAGCGACCATGGTATCGATCGCAACCGATTCTTCCAGCTCGTCGTTTTGCACCAGTGCCAGGCTTTCGAAGGATGCTTCCTGCTGTGCAGGTTTGCCGATCTCGTATTGATTAAGCTTAGCGAAGGATTCGAAGACCTGTTGCAGGAAGCCGCGCTCGATACCGCGACGCTTCATGCGCAGGTCGCGCATGGCTTCGAAGAACGCATTCTGTTCGGCGTTACTGGTGGCGCGGTCGGCTATCTCGAAAAGCGAATCATCGGCATTGTCGAATAGGGTCTGCAGCGCCAGCCGCAGCTGCTGCGCGGCCTTGTCGCGCACACTGATAAGCGCGACAGGCAGTCTACCTGCCGGTGAGGTCGGCTTTTGCTCAGGGGCAGCCTTGAGGTGCACCACTTTCGCATCGGTTCGCATCGAAACTCTCCGGTCGCCTGCTGATTCAGGCGCTCAACAACGCGTAGCATGCCGCTGATAATGAATGGGGGCAACGGCTTGTCAGGTTCCAGTAATCATCGCCATTTCGGTGGCGCCAATTTATGAGGTCATTATAGGCATCTAGTTCGATAGCCTAGCCCGGATTTGTTTTGGACATGATGTAGCTCACAGATACTCCCTGGAATTCCTACGGGCGGTCAGAAATGCCACAGGCGGAGCCCAAGTCAGGCGATCGTGTCATCTTCTCGAAGCGCTGCGTCTCTGCGCCATGCTCGGATGAAGCCTTATACTCTCGCCGAATTCAATGGGAGCCCGTCGTGACCAATCTCACTCTTGCGGATCTTTCCGCCGAAATCGAAACCAATGTGCGCAAAGCTTTGGCCGAGGATATCGGTGCCGGCGACATCACGGCGCAGCTGATCCCGGCCGAGCGGCTCGGCCATGCTTCGGTCATCACTCGCGAGGCGGCTGTCGTCAGTGGTACGGCTTGGGTGGATGCAGTATTTCGCCAGCTCGATCCGCGGGTTGCGGTGCACTGGCAGGTTGTTGATGGCGAGCAGGTTGCTGCTGATCGCGTGCTGTTTCATCTCGAAGGGCCGGCGCGAGCGCTGCTCAGCGGTGAACGTACGGCATTGAATTTTCTGCAATCGCTGTCGGGTGTCGCTACCCGGTGCCGATACTTTGCCGATCTTGTTGAAGGTACTGGTGTCCGCCTGCTGGACACCCGCAAAACTATTCCCGGTTTGCGTTTGGCGCAAAAGTACGCAGTGACCTGTGGCGGTTGCTATAACCATCGGATCGGCCTTTACGACGCCTTTCTGATCAAGGAAAACCATATAGCGGCTTGCGGAGGGATCGCCGAAGCCGTCGCGGCTGCTCATAGCATCGCGCCGGGCAAGCCGGTGGAGGTCGAGGTGGAGAACCTCGACGAACTGGAGCAGGCGCTGCGCGCGGGTGCCGATATCGTGATGCTGGATGAGTTGAGTTTGGCCGACATGCGCACCGCGGTCGGTATTGCCGCGGGTCGGGCGAAGCTGGAGGCCTCGGGCGGGGTCAATGAGGAGACGCTGCGCGCGGTTGCTGAAACCGGCGTGGACTACATTTCGATCGGTGCCCTGACCAAGCATGTCAGGGCAATCGATCTGTCGATGCGTCTAAAGCAGTAGATCTACGCAAGCAAGGCGGCCACGAGGTGCGCCGCCGTTCTGGCTCAGTGCTTGCTTTTCAGGCCGAAATTCTCATGCAGCGTGCCCGGGACGTCGGCGTCCTTGGGGGCATAGTCTTTCGGCGGCTCGGTGAAGGTCGGTGAGTTGAGGCGCTCCCGATGGCTATGGGTCTCCTCGCTGTGCAGCGCGGCGAGCAAGCGCTGACGGGTCTGCTCGTCCAGCGCGAGCTTGTCGGCGCCTTCGGACAGATGATTCTGCATGTCCTGGTAGCTGTTGGTCAGCTTGCGCAGCAGGCTGGCGGTTGTATTGAAATGGGTAACCACTTCGCTTTGATAGGTGTCGAGGCGCTCTTGCAGTTCATCTACCTGACGCTGCGTGCTGTTCGGCGCACTGTTTCGCGCGATTAGATAACCAATAGCGATGCCGGCAATCACACCGACAATCGGGAGCAACCAGGTCGCGAGGGTCTGTTCCACGAGTACTTCCTCTATATAAACGGCTGTGCTGTTCAGACCGCGGATAACCATGCGGTGACGGGCGGGCAGGACGGCTATCAGGTCAGGACGCAGCTGATAGCCGGGCTCTGCACCGCCTGGTGCAGTGGTTTTTCCACGGCCTGATACGTTAACGTCTCGTACCTGCCCTGTATACCGCGACACGATGCGGTAATCATGAGTCAGCGTGTAGCAAGACGAGTCGATTTGCCCCAAGGTCACGGAGTTATTTAGTTGAAACGTGAAATCCCAATTTCCATAGAGGGCCCGGCCGGTGTGTTGGAAGGCCTGTATTTCGATCAGCCCGATGCGCGCGGGCTGGCGCTGATCTGTCACCCCAACCCAGTCAAGGGCGGGACCATGCTGAACAAGGTGGTCTCGACGCTGCAGCGCACGGCCCGCGATGCGGGCTACGTGACGCTTCGCTTCAACTTTCGCGGGGTTGGCGGCAGTGCTGGCAGCCATGACATGAACACGGGCGAAGTTGACGATGCCGAGGCTGCGCTGAAGTGGTTGCGAGCACAGCATCTTGAGCTGCCTCTGACTTTACTCGGGTTTTCCTTTGGCGGTTTCGTTGCAGCGACGCTGGCTGGGCGGGTTGAGGCGCGTGGAGAGTCGCTGGAAAATCTGTTCATGGTCGCGCCGGCGGTCTCGCGACTGGCGGATCAGCCGCTGGCGGAGCGTTGCGTACTGACCATCATCCAGCCCGACGATGACGAAGTGATCGATCCGACGTCGGTGCATGCCTTCTCCGCCGGGCTTCAGCGCCCCCACGAGCTGCTGAAAGTGGCAGAATGCGGCCACTTTTTCCACGGCAAGCTGGTGGAGCTCAAGGAGCTGGTTGCGCCTCGGCTGGGCTAGCTTCACCGCGACCAGCGCCGACTGAATCGAGATGATCGTATGAAAACCCGAATCCTTACCGGTATCACCACTACCGGCACGCCTCATCTAGGCAACTACGCCGGGGCCATCCGGCCGGCTATCGTGGCCAGTCGCGAAGCCAATACCGATTCTTTTTACTTCCTCGCCGATTACCACGCGCTGATCAAGTGCGATGATCCGCTGCGCATTCAGCAGTCGCGCCTGGAAATTGCCGCCACCTGGCTGGCCTGCGGGCTGGATGCGGACCGGGTGACCTTCTATCGCCAATCGGACATTCCCGAGATTACCGAGCTAACTTGGCTGCTGACCTGTGTCGCCGGCAAGGGTCTGCTGAACCGTGCCCACGCCTATAAGGCGTCGGTGGACAAAAATGTCGAGAAGGGCGAAGACCCGGATGCGGGCATCACCATGGGGTTGTTCAGTTATCCGGTGCTGATGGCTGCTGACATCCTGATGTTCAACGCGCACAAGGTGCCGGTCGGTCGTGATCAGATCCAGCACGTGGAAATGGCTCGCGATATTGGCCAGCGCTTCAATCATCTGTTCGGCAATGGCAAAGAGCTGTTCACGGCCCCAGAAGCGCTGATCGAAGAAGGTGTCGCGACTCTGCCGGGTCTCGATGGCCGCAAGATGTCCAAAAGCTACGACAACACCATCCCGCTGTTCGCCAGCGCCAAGGCACTAAAAAGCACTATCGCGCGCATCGTTACCGACTCGAAGCTACCCGGCGAACCCAAGGATCCGGACGACTCTCATCTGTTCACGCTTTATCAGGCTTTTGCAACCCCAGCGCAGCTGGTGGAGTTTCGTGGCGAGCTGCTTGCTGGGCTCGCCTGGGGCGAGGCCAAGCAGCGACTGTTCCAACTGCTCGACAACGAACTGGGCGAGGCGCGCGGGCGCTATCACGCGCTGATGCAGCGCCCCGGTGACTTGGAAGACATCCTGCAAGCCGGCGCAGCAAAGGCGCGCAAGGTAGCGACGCCATTCCTCGGAGAATTGCGTGACGCTGTAGGGCTGCGCAATTTTCGCAGCGATGCGACAAGCGCGGCCCCTGCAAAGAAGAAAGGTGGCAAAGCCGCCCGCTTCGCCAGTTTTCGCGAGAACGACGGTAGCTTCCGTTTTCGCTTCTTCGCTGCCGATGGTGAAGAGTTACTGCTGTCGCATCCATTCAGCGACCCCAAGGCGATTGGTGTGGTCAGCCAGCGCCTGATCGCTCAGGGTGTCAGCGCACTGGAGCTACGTGCCGACGAGGGCAGGCAGTTCACCTTGTGGCTTGATGGCGAATGCATCGCCGACAGCCCCGATTATGCCGATGAAGAGGCGCTGGAAGCAGCCATGCTGCGTCTGCGCCAGGCGTTGGCGACACTTGCCGTGTAATACGAGCCGGAACCGCCGGTCGGGCAGCGACCGGCGGTTTCGGCTGACCCCCTGACTCCATTCGAGGCTCAAACGCTTGAACGATCTGCGTAAATTGCCAACCACCGAGGGCGCGGCTAAAGTGTCGACCCCGTTTCACTACCCAGACCCCGCCATGACCCCTCTTGAGCGCTATCAGGCAGACCTGAAACGTCCTGACTTTTTCCACGATGCCGCCCAGGAAACTGCTGTGCGCCATTTGCAGCGTCTTTATGACGATCTGGTTGCCGACGACCGCAACAAATCCGGCCTGCTAGGCAAGCTGTTCGGTAAAAAACGTCAGGACCCGATCAAGGGACTGTATTTCTGGGGTGGCGTGGGCCGCGGCAAGACCTATCTGGTCGACACCTTCTTCGACGCCCTGCCGTTCGAACAGAAAACGCGCACCCACTTTCACCGCTTCATGAAGCGCGTGCATGAGGAAATGCGCACCCTCAAGGGCGAGAAGAATCCGCTGACGATCATCGGCAAGCGCTTTGCCGACGAGTCCAGGGTGATCTGTTTCGACGAGTTCTTCGTCTCCGATATTACCGACGCGATGATTCTCGCGACTCTGCTCGAGGAGCTGTTCAAGAACGGCGTGAGCCTAGTGGCGACCTCGAACATCGTGCCGGACGGTCTGTACAAGGACGGCTTGCAACGTGCCCGCTTCCTGCCGGCTATCGAACTGCTGAAAAAGCACACCGAAATCGTCAACGTCGACAGCGGCATCGATTACCGTCTGCGCGCGCTGGAACAGGCCGAGCTCTATCACTTCCCGCTGGACGCCGAGGCGGAGCAGAGTCTGGAAAAGAGCTTCCGCAGCCTGCTGTCGGAACAGTGCCGGGTGCAGGAAAACGAAGCGCTGGTGATCGAGAACCGCGAAATCGTTGCGCGCAAGGTTTCCAATGGCGTTGCCTGGTTCGAGTTCCGCGAGCTGTGCGATGGCCCGCGCAGCCAGAACGATTACATCGAACTGGGCAAGATTTTCGACGCAGTGCTGGTTTCCAACATCGAGCGAATGGACGTCTCCAAGGACGACATGGCGCGGCGTTTCATCAACATGGTGGACGAGTTCTACGACCGCAACGTCAAGCTGATCCTCTCCGCGGAAGTCGAGCTGAAGGATCTGTACGCAGGCGGGCGCCTTGAGTTCGAATTCCAGCGCACCCTGAGCCGTCTGCTGGAGATGCAATCGCACGAATATCTGGCAAGGCCACATAGGCCCTGAAGCCGATAAGAGCGCTGGAAGCGGGAAAGCTGGACGAAAAAACCGGGGCAGTTCAAATTCCCAGCCTCCAGCCTCCAGCCTCCAGCCTCCAGCCTCCTCTAGCCGCCCTTATGCCGATATTGCTGCCGATACTGATTTGGTGACAGCTCGGTGTGCTGGCGAAACAGCCGAGCGAAGAAGCTCGCGTCGTCGTAACCGACTTCATAGCTGATGGTCTTGATGCTTTTGCGCGTGGTCGAGAGCAGGCTCTTGGCGGTTTCGATTCGTAATCGCTGCAGGTAGTGCAGCGGTTTATCGCCGGTCGCCGTCTGGAAGCGCCGCATGAAATTGCGGATGCTCATGCCATGCTCCCGCGCCACGTCCTCGAAGCGGAATTTCTCCGCGAAATGTTCCTCCAGCCATTCCTGAATCTGCAGTACGCGTGTGTCCAGGTGCAGCTTCTGTCCGCCGAAGCCTATCCGTCCCGGACTGTAGTTGCGCTGCACCTCGAAGAGAATGTCACGCGCCATGCCCTGCGCGACATTCGAGCCGCAGAAGCGCTCGACGAGATGCATGTAAAGGTCCGAGGCCGAAGTGATGCCTCCGGCGCAGTAGAGATTGTCGCTGTCGGTCAGGTGCCTTTCCGGCGAGAAGAGCACGCGAGGGAAGCGCTCGGTGAATTCGCGGGCGAAGCGCCAGTGAGTAGTGGCCTCACGTTCGTCGAGCAATCCCGCAGCGGCCATCCAGAAGGCTCCGGTGGCTTCGCCGCAAATTGCGCTGCCGGCCGCGTGTCGCTCGAGTAACCAGGGTGTTACTTGCGGATATTGTTGGCAGAGCGCGTCGAAATCGCCCCAGAACGCCGGCAAAATCACTGCATCGGTTACATCCAATGCACTGTCCACCTCGATACGGGTACCGCTGAATGTGCTCACAGCTTTGCCGTCGGGGCTGACTAATGAGGTCTCGAAAGCAGGTGTGAGTCCCAGGCCGAGCTGTTTGCCGTAGCGCAGGCTGGCCATATGAAAGAAATCCTTGGCATGCATCAGGGTGGACGCGAACACCCCCTCAGTGGCCAGAATGCTGATGCGTTTCAATGGTTGGGCGGTGAGCATGCGTTTTCTTCTGGCTATTCCGGTTGTTTTTATAAGGCCAAAGCAGGGTAAATCTGCCGTTATCCGGCGGGAGCGTCTTATTTTTTTCCGCGACTGTCCAGTCGCAATCAGTCTAATCGGGCGGAACCGCTCGCGGCGCTGCCCATCAGACTTACATCAGAGAGGGCGTTTTCATGACAACAGCCGCACCACAAGGCCGTCCCGATGTGTTTTCCGGATGGGATGGCAGCACCGCCGCCGCCCGGGAAATGCAGAAGCAACTGGCGAGCAAGGTCGTGCTGGAAGATGACTTTGGCCCGCTGCGGCTGATAGCCGGCGTCGATGTCGGCTTCGAGGAGGGTGGCAAAATCACACGCGCTGCGGTGGTCCTGCTCGATGCCGAAACTCTCGAGCCGGTGGCGCAGGCACTGGCGCGGATACCGACTTGCATGCCTTATATCCCGGGCCTGTTGTCCTTTCGTGAGCTGCCCGCCGTGCTACAGGCGCTCGATTCGCTTGGGCAGGTGCCGGATCTGATTTTTTCCGATGGGCACGGCATCGCTCATCCGCGTGGGCTCGGCATTGCCGCCCACCTGGGTGTCATTACCGGACTGCCGACGATCGGTGTGGCGAAGAAGATTCTTACCGGCCAACACGCGGAACTCGGCGAGCAGCGTGGCGATAGGGTCGATCTACTGGCCAAGGATGGCAAAGTGATCGGCACTGTTCTGCGCAGCAAGGACAAGGTGCGGCCGTTGATCATCTCGCCCGGCAATCGGGTCAGCCTGGCGACCGCGCCGCAGATGGTGATGCGATACGTCACCCGCTATCGCCTGCCGGAACCGACACGGCTCGCCGATCGCCTAGCCTCGCGACGGGACGAAAAGCGCGCCGCTACTCAACAGGCCATGGACTTCGAATAGCGCGGGCGGCTTGCAGCCAGCAGCTTGCAGGCGCTAGCCTGCAAGCCCGCAGATTACCCAGGTCCGCCCCGATGCAGCTGGATCACGCGACAGGCTGGTGTCGAGGTATTCACCATTGCCCCTCGCCCAACTTCAATCAGCGCCCCGACGGGGAAATATCGCTGCTGGTCATTCATAACATCAGTCTGCCGCCCGGTTGCTTCGGGACTGGTAAGGTCCAGCAGTTTTTTCAGAACTGCCTGCCCACCGATGAACATCCATTCTTCGAGGAAATCGCGACTCTGCAGGTGTCGGCGCATTTCCTCATCGAGCGTGATGGTGCCATCACCCAGTTCGTCTCCTGTCTGGATCGCGCCTGGCACGCCGGCATCTCGCGCTTCGGCGGGCGCGACAGTTGCAACGATTTTTCCCTTGGCATCGAATTGGAAGGCACCGATGACGCGCCATTCAGTGAGGCCCAGTACGACAGTCTGATCAGGCTCTGCCGCTCACTGCAGCAAGCCTATCCGGCGATCACGCCGGATCGGGTCTGTGGCCACAGCGACATCGCTCCGGGGCGCAAGACCGACCCAGGCCCGGCATTCGACTGGCAGCGCTTGCGCGCGGCGGCGATCGTTGCGTGAATTGCCCAGCAGAGGATAGATAGATGATTTTTCTCGTGGTGTTGCTGGTACTGCTGATCGACAAACTTACCGATTGGCGGCGCGGTGTGCAGCAAGATGGTCCTTGGCTGCACTTGCTGCGACGGATCGAAAGTCGCCCGGAGCTGATACCCAGGCCATGGTTGAGCCTGCTGTTGGGGGTGCTCCTGCCGGTCCTGTTGCTCGGCCTATTGTTGATCGTGCTCCAGCCCTTGGCTTACGGCTGGCTCAGCCTGCCTTTGCATCTGCTGGTGCTGCTTTACAGCCTTGGACGCGGGCAGAGTAAACGCGAACTCGGACCGTTCCGTGATGCCTGGCGTCGTGACGATGGTGAGGCGGCGGGGCTGGTGGCCGAGCGCGACCTGGGTATCAGTGCGTCGGACGCGCCAAGCCTGTTGCGCGCTGTGGAGGCGCAGCTGCTCTGGCGCAGCCACCAAGGCTTCTTTGCGGTGATCTTTTGGTATGTGTTGCTTGGTCCCATGGCCGCGCTGGCCTACCGCCTGCTTTCGTTGACCGTCGAGCACGCTCGGAGCGAGGCCATGCGCGAGCGGGCCGGGCAGCTGCTACACGCATTCGACTGGCTGCCGGTGCGAGTCCTGCTTGCCAGCTTCGGGCTGGTTGGCAACTTCGTCGCGGTCAATCGCGCCTTGCTGCATGACTTGCTGCACTGGGAGATTCCGGCCAGGCAGCTGCTGGCGGACGTCGGCCCGGCTGCGGCCGATCTGAGCGAGCCCTTTGAAGGCGAGGCGGGTCTTGCCCGACTGGACAGCCTTGCAGCCTTGTTGGTGCGCGCACGCATGCTCTGGTACGCAGCCATCGCGATCTGGGCGATTCTTCTCTGACAGATTCGTTCTGCCGGATCTGCCCCTCGCACTGCTCTGACAGTTACCGATCATCGGCATAAGTACCGTGGATATGCCGGAATCGGCGAGCCTTCTGCCACTTGTCGGGCCATCACCCTGCCATTACCTTAAGTTACATAACCCGCGACCGATATCCCGTATAAGTTTTCTCGTGCCACCTCTCTGACGAGCCCTGCTGCAGCCATCGAATGTTGCCAGCAATACAACAAGAAACTGGGAGACGTCTTTTGAAAAGCCTGTTGTATCCCGCTATCGCATTGATGAATCGCCTGAGCTTCGGCATGAAGTTCAGCTTGATCAGCGTCCTCTTCTTCGTCCCCATGCTGCTGACTAATTTCTATCTGGTGCGCGACTCGTACCGAGAGTTCGTCGGCACCCGCACTGAGCTGCAAAGCCTTGAACTGCTGGGTACGGCATTGCAGTTGCGGCGCGAGATGGAAGATTGGAAAGACCTGGTCGAGATCGAGGGAATCATCGGCCAGACCGGGGAGGTTCAGGCGCTGGTGACCCGGCTGGCGGATGCCGAGCGAGATCTGTCGGCACGGATGCAGGGTTTGACGCCGGTCAGCGACAATCCCGAACAGGTTGCCGAGTTCAACACCCGCCGAGACGAACTCGACGCAGCCCTGCGCGAGGCCCAGGCGCAGCAATCGCTGCAGGCCAAGGCCGCCATGGCACGTGCGTTGTTAGGCAAGGCGCAGGTGATGATCAAACTGATCGCCAGCCAATCCGGCTTGAGTCAGGACAGTCAGCGCGATGTGCGTATGCTGGCCGAGCTGCTGACCTCGGTCACACCCTCGATCACCGCCATCCTCGGCGAGGGTCGGGCGATCGGTTCTTACACCTTTGGCCAGGGCTATCTGAACTCCGACGCCAGCAACAAGCTGGACGAACTGCTCCTCGAGCTGGAAAAACAACAGGCTCAATACAGCGCTCAATTGCAGGACGTACTTGGCAGTAGTGCTGCCGCGCAACGCCAGCTCGACAGCTACACTGCCAGCAGTCGCGATTCCCTGAAGATCAGCAGCGATGTCTTTCAGGACCAGGTGATCATGGCCGAAGCGCTGGATCGTCCATGGGAAAATTTTTACGATTTGATCAGCGCGGAGATGGCGAAGACCTACGCACTCAACGATGCGATTCTCGGATTCCTTGATGCGGAGTTGGAACAGCGTCTGGAACAGAAGCGCCTGCTCATGACTTTGCTGCTGGCCGCGTTGGTACTGGTGTTCGTGCTGGTGGTCTATCTCTATAGCGCCTTTTACATGTCGACTCGCGCGTCGCTGAGCAGCCTCGGTGCGACCATGGGTCAGGTCGCCGCTGGCGATATGACCGCGCGTTTCAAAGTGCAGAGCCGCGATGAACTGGGCGAGCTGGGCCAGGTATTCAACGAGACCGTGGCAAAGATACGTGAGCTGATCGAGCGGGTCGGCCAGACGGTCGGTGAGGTGGAACGCCAGGCTTCGCGCGTCGAAACCGTCTCTGGCGAGAGCAATCAGACGGTGTCCGAGCAGCGCGGACAGATTGAGCAGGTCGCCACTGCGATGAACCAGATGTCGGCGACCGCCCAAGAGGTCGCAACCAGTGCCGAAGCGGCAGTCGGCAGCGCGCAGAGTGTCAATGAGGAAACGGTTAGCGGTCGCAGCCTGGTCGAGTCGCAGGTCGGCGGCATCGAACGGTTGGCGGCGGAGATCGAGCAGTCGGTCAACGTGATCAATCAGCTCGCCAGCGACAGCAAGGCCATCAGCCAAGTACTGGATGTAATTAAAGGTGTCGCCGAGCAGACCAATCTGCTGGCACTCAATGCCGCAATCGAGGCCGCACGGGCCGGCGAACAGGGGCGTGGTTTCGCTGTGGTCGCTGACGAAGTGCGCAGTCTGGCCAAGCGCACCCAGCAATCCACCGAAGAAATCGAGCAGATGATTGCGCGACTCCAGGGCGGTGTCGGCGCTGCGGTCAAGACCATGCATTCCAGCCATTCGATGGCCGAGGAAACGGTCAGCCAGTCGGCGCAGGTTCGTCAGGCGCTGGAAAATATTCTCGGCGCGGTCGGCGCCATCGTTGACCAGAACCAGCAGATCGCCGCCGCTGCAGAGGAACAGACGGCAGTGGCCCACGACATCGATCGCAACATCGTCGCCATCAACGAAGCCGGCCAGCGTACTGCTGAAGGAGCCGGGCATACCGAGCAAGCCAGCCGCGAACTGACCGAACTGGTGGGACGCCTGCAACAGCTGATCGGCGCGTTCCGGGTCTGATCGTCGGCCTCAGGCGGCGACGCGCAACCGTCCATCGCATCCTTGTGAACAGCGCCTCGCATACCCGGTCTGCCAAAAAGGCGAACCCGGGAGCGCGCTATGTCCAGCACCGCGAAAAAGACCGATCCGCAACTGTGGGAGCGGGTCAAGAAAGAAGTCACCGATGGCGACAAGGGCGGCGAGCCCGGCCAGTGGTCTGCGCGCAAGGCGCAATATGCCGTGCAGGAATACAAAAAGCGCGGCGGTGGCTACGAAGGCAAGAAATCAACCGACAACCATCTGCGTGAGTGGACCCGCGAGGACTGGGGCACAAAATCCGGTAAGCCCTCCGGTGAAACCGGCGAACGGTACCTGCCCAAGCATGCCCGCGAGTCGCTCAACGACGAAGAATATGCCCGCACCACGCTCAAGAAGCGCGCCGACAGTCGCCGCGGGCAGCAGCATTCAAGCCAGCCCGCCGATGTGGCGCGCAAGACCAGTCGCGAACGCGAACCAGCGCTCAGCGGCCTGAACAAGACCGAGCTGATGCGCCGCGCTGCCCGGCGCAATATTCGTGGTCGTTCGAAGATGAAGAAAGACGAGCTGATCAAGGCGCTCGAACGCGAGGGCGAGCGATGAGCACACTTGATGACAATGCCCGTCGGGACATCCGCGATGAATTCCATCAGGTCGTGAACATGGCGTCATCTGCCCTGCGCCGCTGGCTAGAGACCGAGACCAGCCGCAGCGTTGGCATGACTGCCGAGGGGGAGAAAGTCACCGCGCCGGGCGATGGCGAAGCGGTTGGCCATGCCATGGGCGAGCGCATTCTGGAACTCAAGGGGCGGCGTCAAGCTGATCTCGAAGAAGACGACTACCAAGCCATGCGCAAGGTCATCGGCTACGTTCACCGGCATCTGGCCCAGCGGCCAAAGGGCGACATACACGATAGCCGTTGGCGCCATTCGCTGATGAACTGGGGCCACGATCCGCTGGAGGACTGAGTTCCGCTGTTCCGTATTGAAGCGGGTGACCTCGGCTTCAACGTTGACAGGGCGTTCCGTCTGATCGTAATGATTCGCTGGCAGCTGCGGCGATGCGGCGTTCGATGACGCACGTGCCGGTTCAGTCAGATGATCATTACGTCCAGCCAAACAGCTCGCAGCTGTTGCGGTAACTGGCATCCGCCAGTTCTTCGGGGCTGATGCCGCGCAGCTCGGCCAGCTCGCGGCAGATGTCCGGAAGAAATGCCGGGCTGTTGCGCTGCCCGGCATGGCTGTGCGGCGTGATATCCGGCGCGTCGGTTTCCAGCACGATGCTGTCTAGCGGCAACTGCTGAAGCACCCGATGCATGCGATGCGCCTGGGGCCAGGTACCGGCACCGCCGAGACCGAGCTTGTAGCCGAGTCTGATGTATTCCCGCGCTTCCTCCCAACTGCCGCTGAACGCGTGGGCGATACCCGCACGCTTGAGCTTGCGCTGCTTCAGGGTGGCAATCATCGGGGCATGGGCGCGGCGCACATGCAACAGCACCGGCAGGTCGAACTCGTCCGCCAGGTCGAGCTGAGCTTCCAGCATTTGCTGTTGGCGCTCCTTGTTCGGATTCTCGATGTAATAGTCCAGGCCGATCTCGCCGATTGCGCAGAGCTTGTCCTGCCCGCGCAAGCGCTGCAGCCAGCCGTGCAGGTTGTCGATATGCTCGGGCCTGTGGTCTTGCAGAAATACCGGATGCAACCCCAGCGCCGCATACACCGCCGGCTCGTCCAGAGCCAGTTGCCAGACCCTTTCCCAGTTCGCCTGATGCACGCCTAGCACTAGCACGCGCTCCACACCAACCGTCGCACAGCGGGCCAACACCTCACTGCGATCGGCGTCGAAGGGGTCGAAGTCGAGGTGCGTGTGGGTATCGATCAGGGGCACGGCAGATCTCCTGGCCTGGTATTGGTAAGGACTGGGACACGGAAATTGCTGAACTCAGCGGACGGTTTCTTCCTCGATCTGGATGTCGCTGACGCCCAATTCAGCCATGCGGCTATGCTCGCTCGGACGTACCGGGATTTCCCAGGGTGCGTCGGTCGCCGCGCGTGGCTCGCGGACATGATGCAGGAGAATCTCCAGTTCGGCTTGTTCCAGGCCGGGTTCTTCGAAGGAGCTGAGCGTCAGCGAGGCTGGGTTTCCGTTGATCAGATAGTGAATACGGTAGCGTTTCAGTTCGGTCATGGCGGCTCTCGGTCTGGATTTACGGTTCGGGGGCTATGGAGTATCCGACCGCCGAATCGCCCTCAGGCTCCCGAGTCTTCACGCTCCGATTCGAGCAGTGCTGCTTTGCGCTCGATGCCCCAGCGGTAGCCGGTCAGCGCTTGGTTGGCCCCAACGACCCGATGGCAGGGCACCAGCAATCCGACTGGGTTGCTCGCGCAGGCACGGGCGACCGCGCGGGCGTGGCTGCCGAGACTTTCGGCGAGCTCGCCGTAGCGACGGGTCTGGCCAGGCGGAATGTCTTGCAATGCTTGCCAGACGCGTTGTTGAAAAGCGCTGCCGCGCAGGTCTAGCGGTAGCCGAACGGCACGTGATGGCTCGTCCAGTTGGGCCAGAATCGGCTGCAACCAGCCGCCCAAGCCAGTCTGATCGAGCCGCAATTCGGCTGCGGCGAAGCGCGACTGAAGCTCGCCCAGCAACGCCTGCTCATCGTCACCGAACAACAGGGCGCAGATGCCATTGTCGCTGGCAGCGACTAACAGCAGACCCAGCGGACACGTGCTAATCGCATAGCGCAGCGACTCGCCGGCACCCTTGCGCCGGCGCTGCGCTGGGCTCAGTGCCGTGACGTTCTGATAGGCGCCGCGGGTGCTGCCGTAGCCCGCATCCAGTGCTGCATCCAGCACCGAGTCGGCAGCGGGCAAATGCGTCTCCAGCCGCTCGCGGCGACGCGCTGCGGCCCAAGCGTGAGGCGTAAGACCGGTGCGGGCCTTGAACGCGCGAGCCAAATGCGACGAGGACAGACCAATGCGGGCAGCCAGCGTGTCCAGCGTCATCGGCGCAGCGCTTGCGTCGAGCAGACGGCAAGCGGCAATTACCAAGCCATCCAGCTGTTCGGCTGGGCTCTGCCCGTGAGGCGCGCAGCGCATGCAGGCGCGATAGCCAGCGGCTTCGGCATCAGCGGCATTACTGAAGAAACTGACGCCGTCACGCCGCGGCCGGCGCGCCGGGCAGCTTGGGCGGCAGAAGATACGGGTCGAGCGGACGGCGAATACGAAGCGGCCATCGAAGCCTGCATCGCGTTCGCAGAGGGCTTGCCAGCAGCGTTCGAAATCGATCATTTCGCGACTCCTTGAGTGGTTGTGCTCAATTGTCCGTCCTGCTCGCCTTCGACGCCAATCCGCAATGCGCTTTCAAACTTGCGGGCGAGCATGGAAGCGTGCTGACGATTACCGTAACCTGCAGACCTGCATAGTCGAATAGGGTCTGTAAGCCGCTGATGAAAACGCCAAAACGACTCGAGCCGCTGGTCGAGGATGGGCTGATCGACGAAGTGCTGCGGCCGCTGATGAGCGGCAAGGAAGCAGCTGTATATGTGGTGCGCTGTGGTGACGAACTGCGTTGCGCAAAGGTATACAAAGAGGCCAACAACCGCAGTTTTCGCCAGGCAGTGAAATATCAGGAAGGGCGCAAGGTGCGTAGCAGCCGCGACGCCCGCGCCATGGCCAAGGGCTCCAAGCACGGGCGCAAGGAAAAGGAAGAGAACTGGCAGAACGCTGAAGTCGCCGCCTTGTTCCGTCTGGCGGATGCCGGGGTGCGCGTGCCCAAGCCGTACGATTTCCTCGACGGCGTGCTGTTGATGGAAATGATATCGGGCGAAGACGGTGATGCCGCACCGCGTCTCAACGACGTTGATCTGCATCCAGACGATGCCCGGGAATTTCATGCCTTCATGGTCGGCGAGGTCGTGAAGATGCTTTGCGCCGGCCTGGTGCATGGCGACCTGTCCGAGTTCAACGTGCTGCTCGACGAACATGGCCCGGTGATCATCGACCTGCCACAGGCGGTGGATGCGGCTGGCAACAACCATGCATTCGAGATGCTCGAACGGGATGTGGGCAACATGTCGGCCTATTTCGGACAGTTCGCTCCGGAGCTCAAATTCACTCGCTACGCCAAGGAAATGTGGGCGCTTTATGAAGATGGCAAGCTGACGCCGGATACCGAACTGAGCGGGGAATTCGCCGAACCGGAAGATGCTGCCGATCTCGATGCGGTGATGCGTGAAATCAAGGCGACACTCGCTGATCAGGCGCGCAAGGAAGCGTTGCGCAATGCGACGGACGAGCCCAGCGACGAGCCGCCGACACCGCCGTGGATGCGTAACTAAGCTGCCTCTGAGTGGTGCCGACATGCTTCATATGAGTTGTCGGCCTATGCTGACTCACGGGGCACGCTTATCCGGTAACGGCTGGGGCACGCTTCGTCAGCCGCGGATTGGGCGTATTATTGTCGGCGTTTCAATGCGAGCAGGAGAGAGTCGCAATGCAAGGTCAGCCACAAGTCATCGAATATCTGAAAGAACTGCTGCGTGGAGAGCTGGCCGCGCGCGATCAATATTTCTTGCACTCGCGGATGTATGCCGACTGGGGCTTCACCAAGCTCTACGAGCGCATCAACCACGAGATGGAAGAAGAAACCCAGCACGCCGATGCGCTGCTCAAACGCATCCTGTTCCTCGAAGGCACGCCCGATATGACGCCTGAGGTGATAAACGCAGGACATACCGTGCCGGAGATGCTGCGCAGCGATCTGGCTCTGGAGTACAAGGTTCGTGAAGCCCTGGCCAAGGGTATGGCACTGGCTGAGCAGCACGGCGATTACCAGACGCGCGACATCCTCGCGCTGCAGCTACTGGACACGGAAGAAGATCATGCGTACTGGCTGGAACAGCAGCTCGCGCTGATCGACCGTATCGGGTTGCAAAATTATTTGCAGTCGCAGGCCTGACGACTGCCAGATTTTTTCGCACGTTGGGAACCAGATCACTCCGACGGGTTCAATACGCCAGTATGCAAATCCGAACGTCGCAGGGAGTGACGAATGATGAAGCGCTGGAAAGGAGTCGTTCAAGGTACTGCTGTATTCATGGGTGCGCTGGCACTGTTGCTGCTGGTGGCCTACCTGCTTAATCAGGACCGGAGCGTCCTGCATCAGCTGATTACTGCGCCGTTGATGCTCGAGATGAGCATCATGACTGCGCTGATCTGCCTCCTGATCTGGACCGCGCATCGTCGACGATAGTCGCGTTGATTCCACAGCGACCGTACCTGTGAGGGCGCGCACGCGCTCTTCAACAGCATCCACCCGATTCTAAATCCTTGAGGATCGGACAGTCTGGCCGGTCATCTCCGTGGCAGGTTTCGACTAGCTCCTGCAGCGTATCGCGCAGGCCCACCAATTCGGCGATCTTCTGGTTCAACGCGTCGATATGCGCACCAGCCAGCGCCTTCACGTCGGCACTGGCGCGCTGGCGGTCCTGCCAGAGCGTGAGCAGCTTGCCCACTTCTTCGAGAGAAAACCCCATATCGCGTGAGCGCTTGATGAAGGCGAGGCGATGCAGGTCTTCCTCGCCATAGTGACGATAGCCGTTGGCGCTGCGCCCGGCGGGGCTGATCAAATCGATGGATTCGTAGTAGCGAATCATCTTCGCCGACAACCCGGTTTTCTTCGCTGCCTGACCAATATTCATGCTCTCTCCACGGCTGACACGGATCGAGATTGCATCGGTTTAACGAGGTTTCGTTGCGATTGGTGCATCTACTATTCCTCCGGTTTCCAGCGCTTGAGCAACAGCGCATTGCTGACCACGCTGACGCTCGACAGCGCCATCGCCGCGCCCGCTACCACCGGGCTGAGGAAACCCAGGGCCGCTAGCGGAATACCCACCAGGTTGTAGATGAACGCCCAGAACAGGTTCTGCTGAATCTTGCGATACGTGCGTCGGCTGATTTCCAGCGCAGCAGGCACCAGCCGCGGATCGCCGCGCATCAACGTAATGCCGGCTGCGTGCATGGCCACGTCGGTGCCGCCGCCCATGGCGATGCCGACGTCGGCTGCAGCCAGTGCCGGCGCATCATTGATGCCATCGCCGACCATCGCTACGACCGCGCCGGCTCTTTTCAGCTCGGTAACAGTCGCGGCCTTGTCCGCCGGCAAGACCTCGGCATGCACGTTGTCGATATGCAGTGCCTCGGCCACCACACGGGCACTGCCACGGTTGTCGCCTGTGATCAGGTGGCTTTTGATACGTCTCGTGTTCAGCGCGGCGATAGCCTCCGCCGCACCGTCCTTAAGGCTATCGCCGAAAGCGAACAGGCCAAGCACACGCGGCTGCGGAGCCGTCTCGATCAACCAGGACAGCGTGCGTCCTTCGGCTTCCCAGGCTTGCGCCTGACTGGTGAGAGCGCCCGGCTGCAGGCCGTTATCGTCCAGCAGGCGCCGATTGCCCAGGGCCAGCGAACGGCCGTCGAGATCACCAGCGATGCCGCGCCCAGTCAGCGATTGGCTCTGCTCCACATCAGGCACGTCCAGCCCGTACTCTTCGCAGCGATCGAGCACCGCCCGCGCCAGCGGATGTTCACTGCCGCGTTGCAGCGCGCCGGCCTGCTGCTGCAGCGCGGTCTCGTCGCCATCGTTCGCATGCAGATGCACGATCCGCGGCTTACCTGAGGTGAGGGTGCCGGTCTTGTCGAAGGCTACCGCCGTGACGGCATGTGCGACTTCCAGCGCCTCGGCGTCCTTGATCAGAATGCCGTAGCGCGCCGCCACGCCTGTGCCGGCCATGATCGCCGCTGGGGTGGCGAGCCCGAGGGCGCACGGACAGGCAATCACCAGCACCGCGACTGCATTGATCAGAGCGACTTCTACCGAGGCGCCAGCCACCAGCCAGCCGATCACCGTGCATACGGCGATCACCAGCACGGCCGGGACGAATACCTGGCTGACCTTGTCCACCAACTTCTGGATCGGCGCCTTGGCAGCCTGGGCGTCTTCGACCAGGCGGATGATGCGCGCCAGCACTGTCTCGCCACCCAGCGCGGTGGTGCGTACCAGCAAACGCCCCTCGCCATTGATAGCGCCGCCGGTGATGCGGTCGCCGGGGCCTTTGGCAACCGGCAGGCTCTCGCCACTGATCAACGCCTCGTCGGCCTGACTTTCGCCTTCGACCACCTCGCCATCAACCGGGAAACGCTCGCCGGGCTTCACCAGCAACAAGTCATCCAGCCGCAGCGCAGCGATAGCGACTTCCTCTTCGCTACCTCCCACGACCCGCACCGCACGATCGGGACGCAGCGCTTCGAGCGCGCGGATGGCGGCGCTGGTCTGGCGTTTGGCGCGGCTCTCTAGATACTTGCCGAGCAACACCAGGGCGATGACGACTGCCGATGCCTCGAAGTACAAATGCGGCGTTTGGCCGGCAGACGCGACCCACCATTGGTAGAGGCTCAAGCCGTAGCCAGCGCTGGTGCCGATGGCAACCAACAGGTCCATGTTGCCGGCGCCGGCCCGCACCGCCTTCCAGCCAGCGATGTAAAAGCGCGCGCCGAGGATGAACTGCACCGGTGTCGCCAGGAGAAATTGCACCCAGGGCGGCAGCATCCAGTGTTGATCGAGTAGCTCGCCGAACATCGGCACTACCAGCGGTGCAGCCAGCAGCAGCGCGGCGATGACCGCCCAGCGTTCGCGGCGTAGACGACGCTCGGTATTGTCTGAGGCCGGCTGTTCCGAGCCGCTGGCCTGGGCTTTGTAGCCGGCCGCTTCGACCGCCTGGATCAATACTGCTGGGTCAACTGTGCCGAGCACCTCGATATGAGCGCGCTCGCTGGCTAGATTCACCGACGCACTACGCACGCCTGGCAGGTTTA
Source organism: Stutzerimonas sp. (assembly GCF_982611455.1). Taxonomy (NCBI): domain Bacteria; kingdom Pseudomonadati; phylum Pseudomonadota; class Gammaproteobacteria; order Pseudomonadales; family Pseudomonadaceae; genus Stutzerimonas; species Stutzerimonas sp. The sequence continues at coordinate 19,506 of NZ_CEXBBO010000010.1, read as the reverse complement.
GCAACGCGCGCTCGACCCGGCCTACGCAACTGGCGCAGGTCATACCGTCGATTGCCAGTTCGAGAGTCTGTACCGGTACCCCATAACCGGCTTTCTCCACGGCCTGGATCAGCCCGGCAAGATCGGCCTCGGCGGTTTCGATACGGACTTGCTCGGCGGCCAAATTCACGGCTGCGCGTTCCACACCGGGGACCTTCAGCAGCGCGCGCTCGACTCGTCCGGCGCAGCTGGCGCAGGTCATGCCGGTGATGGGCAGGGTATAGATTGATGAGCTGGACATGATTCGCTCCCGATTAGCCTGTCAGCGATGATCAACCTTAACCTTATGGCAAGGTCAAGCCCGGTGCCAGTTGTCGCAGCGGCGGGCATGAACCTTGTTCAATGTGGCAAGGTTGAGCCTGCTCATAGGCAGGAGGCGGTATCGATGCAAACCTTCAACGTGAATGGCATGACCTGCTCGCATTGCGAGCGCGCGGTGATCGATTCTATCCAGGCGCGCGATGCGAGCGCCGAGGTTCATGTAGATCTCGGCGCGGGCGTGGTACAGGTTGAGGGAAGCTTGAGCGAAAAGGCCATTCGCGAGGCGATCGAAGAAGAGGGTTATAAGGTTCAGTAGCGGGTGCGACGTCTGGATAGCCGTCGCGGTGATCGCAGCACGCTGCCCCGGCTGCGTCTTTAGACAGGGGCCGACATGACGGGTGTTTCCTGGACGTTATGCCAATCACGGATGAGCGCTCGAAACATAGGGTCGATCAGTGCCGCGGTGTCGCGCGCCGGATCGAACAGCTTCGGGTCACGGGTCCAGTCACTGAATAATCCAATAATCAATCCATGCAGTGCCAGCGCCGCCAGGCGTGGCGTAACGCCTGGTTGTAAACGGTCGCTGGCGCTGGCCAACAGCTTTTCGCATAGATCAATGAACTCATTGATGAAGGCGTGATGACGCTCTTCGGCTTCACGTAACTCCTCCGTAAATTCGCAACGATGAAGCAGAATGGTGAATATTCGTTTTTTTTGCTCATCCCGGCCTAGCGACTCGATGGCTTCGATGCACAGGTCGCGCAGGGTTTTCAGCGCTTGGCCCTCACAACTGTAGATACGGGCCGCAAGCTGCTCGGGTGGCAGACGGACCTGGTTGAGCATCTCGTGAAACAGGTGAGCCTTGTTCTGGAAATGCCAATACACCGCACCGCGGGTGACGCCAGCGTCGCGGGCGATCTGGTCGAGGCTGGTATGAGCTACCCCTTTGTCCAGAAACAAGCGCTCGGCGGAAGCGAGCAGGGCAATACGAGTCTTTTCAGCGTCTTCTTTGGTTCTTCGCATGTCTGAGCTACGGCAGCGTCGGGCTGCGTTAGGGCCCTGTCGGGCGGGTAGTGCGGGATTCGTTCTTCAATATCTGCAACTTTGATTGTTTACAATCGTCTGTGTATGTAACAGCATCTGACCTTCTCTGTAAACGTTCGATCTCAGCCGCGACCCTGTCGTGCGCTGGCGCATCGACTTTTCTGCTTGCGAGTCCCCTCAATGCGCCTCCCGCTTCTCTTGATATTGGGTGCCCTCAGCGCCTTCGGCCCGCTGGCTATCGATTTCTATCTGCCCGCCTTTCCGGCGATGGCGCGAGATTTCGCGACCGACGTCGAGCATGTGCAGCTATCGTTGGCGGCTTATTTCATCGGGCTTGCCCTGGGTCAACTGGCCTACGGTCCCCTGGCTGATCGCTACGGACGGCGTTGGCCACTGTTGATCGGGGTCACGCTGTTCACGCTGGCATCGCTGGCATGTTCCTTCGCACCGACGTTGGATTGGCTGATTGCGGCGCGATTCGTTCAGGCGCTTGGCGGCTGTGCCGGCATGGTGGTTACGCGCGCCGTCGTGCGTGACAGCTGTGATGCCGTGCAGGCGGCGAAAGTATTTTCCCAGCTGATGTTGGTCATGGGGCTGGCGCCAATCCTCGCACCGCTGGCGGGCGGCCTATTGATGAATGCGTTCGGCTGGCATGCGATTTTTGTCTCGCTGACGATATTCGGTGCCGCATGCGGTGTCGCGATCGCCTTGTGGTTGCCGGAAACATTGCCGACGGATGCACCCAAACTGCACCTCAGCGGCACTTTCAGGCGCTACATCGAGTTGTTCCGTGATCGAGAGTTCATCGCTTTCGCACTCTGCGGCGGGGTGGGAATGGCCGGCATGTTTGCCTATATCGCAGGGTCCCCATTCATATTCATCGAGCTCTACGGCGTCCCGACCGAGCACTACGGCTGGCTGTTCGGCACCAACGCGGCAGGCTTCATCGTTGTCACGCAGATCAATGCTCGCCTGCTGCGGTTACGGGGGCCAGGGTTCTGGTTGCGGCGTTTCGTCTGGTTCTACCTGGCCTGTGCTGCGGTACTGCTGGTGATCGCGCTGAGCAAGCCCGACGCGCTCTGGCCTCTACTGATCCCGCTGTTCATGGGCATGGCCAGTCTCGGCAGCATTTTGCCCAACGCCACGGCTTGCGCGATGGCTAAGCAAGGCCAGCAGGCCGGGCTTGCGTCGGCGCTGATGGGTAGTTTGCAGTTCGGTATCGCGGCGGGTGCGTCGGCGGCGGTCGGCGCACTGCACAACGGTACGGCGGTGCCGATGGCACTGGTGATCGCCGTCTGTGCGTTGCTCGCGACTTGCCTGGCCTGGTACACCGGGCAGCAGATGGTTTCGCAGCGGCACAACAGCAGTGCCTCGCCTTCGAACTGAAGCACCGCTGCGCAGATCGACTCAGAAGCCTTCGAGCACTATCTTGCCCTTGGCTTTGCCGCTTTCGATGAAGGCATGGGCGCGGCGCAGGTTCTGTGCGTTGATTTGCCCGTAATGCTCTCCCAGGGTCGTCTTCAGCACACCCTTGTCGATCAGCTCGGCGACGCGGTTGAGCAAATGGTGCTGAGCGATCATGTCCGGCGTCTGGTACAGCGAGCGCGTGTACATGAACTCCCAGTGCAACGACAAGCTCTTGCGCTTGAGCAGGCTGATATCGAGGCTCGCCGGGTCGTCGATCAGCGCCAGGCGTCCCTGCGGTTGCAGGGCTTCGACGATCTGCGGCAGATGCAGGTCGGTGTGGGTCAAGCTGGCGACGTGAGTGACGTCGGCGATGCCCAAGCGCTGCAGTTCATCAGTGAGCGGCTGGCTGTGGTCGATCACCTCATGGGCGCCGCGCTCGCGGACCCACGCCTGGGTGTCGGGGCGCGAGGCGCTGGCGATTACCTTCAGTCCGGTCAACTGACGGGCTAGTTGAACAAGGATAGAGCCGACACCGCCGGCGGCACCGATGATCAACAGGCGTTGGTTTTGATCTTCGGTTCCCTCAATGATCTGCAGCCGTTCGAACAGCAGCTCCCAAGCCGTGATCGAGGTCAGCGGTAAAGCCGCCGCCGCCGCGAAATCCAGCGAAGATGGCTTGCGACCGACGATGCGTTCATCGACCAGATGCAGCTCGCTGTTCGCACCCGGACGATCCAGTGCGCCGGCATAGAACACCTCGTCGCCAGGCTTGAACAGACTGACCTCGTCGCCCACGGCGCGCACCACGCCGGCGACATCCCAACCTAGCACCTGATGTTGGCCGTCCTCCGGCTGCACGCGCATGCGGATCTTGGTATCTACCGGATTCACCGAAATCGCACGGACCTCGACCAACAGATCACGCGGTCCCGGCGTCGGCTCGGGCAGCTCGATATCCATAAGCGATTCTGGGTTATCGATGGGGAGCGATTGGCGATACGCGATGGCTTTCATGTTGTTCCTTTGTTGATGGCGCGATTGAGCGAGGGATGCCATCTTCGGCTTTCGCGCTGCGAAGAAAAACCGCATATTCGACGACGCTCTTTCAACGGAACATTGAAAATGCTACGCACCGATGATCTGCAAGTTTTCGTTCGCACCGCTGATCTTGGCAGCCTGTCCGCGGCGGCCCGCACATTGGAGCTATCGCCAGCGGTGGCCAGCGCCGCTCTCAAGCGGCTTGAGGCGGAGCTGGGTTGTCGATTGCTGGTGCGCTCCACGCGCAGCTTGCGCCTGACGGGCGAAGGCGAGCAGTACTTGATGCATGCACGAGCGGCTTTGCAAAGCCTGGCCGAAGGGCAGCAGTTGTTGGCAGGTGGCAAAGCATCCATCAGTGGCCAGCTGCAGTTGGCCGCGCCGTCGGATCTCGGCCGCAATGTGTTGTTGCCCTGGCTCGATGAGTTTCAGCAACGGCACCCTCTAATCAGCCTGCGACTGCTCCTGGCTGACCGCAATGCTGATCTTTTCCGCCAGCCGGTAGATATCGCCTTGCGCTATGGCACGCCGGAGGATTCCAGTCTGGTGGCGCTTCCGGTGGCAGCGGCGAATCGACGCGTGCTGTGCGGCGCGCCAGCCTATCTGGCGCTTCATGGTGTGCCGCGTCAGCTGAATGAACTGGCCGAACATAATTGTCTGCGCTTCATGCTGGCCGGGCGCGTTCACGAGCGCTGGTGTTTCCATGACGGGCGAAGGGAGATGGCGCAGGTGGTAGCGGGCGATCGCATCAGCGACGACGCCGATGTGGTGCATCGCTGGGCATTGGCGGGTCATGGGCTGGTTTACAAGTCGTGGCTGGATGTCGCACAAGACGTGCAGGCCGGGCGGTTAACGGTGGTGTTGCCGTCTCTGTTGGGAGAGCCGGCTCCGCTAAACCTGATCTGCGCGCATCGCGCTCACCTGAGTGAAACCCTGCGCCTGTTGCGCGAACACCTGATCGAGCGTTGCCGGGTGCTGATCGATCAGGCGCCGTTCATGCGCTGAGCCGAGCCGCTGCATCGGCTCCGAGCGACTCAGTTGGCCAGGCGCGCGTCTAGGCTGTTCTGCGCCAGGCGCCGCGCCTGATCTTCGGTCATGCCCAGGCCGTCGTGCAGGGCCATGAAATTCTCGGTTACGTAGCCGCCGAAATAGGCCGGGTCGTCGGAATTCACCGTGACCTTCACGCCTTGTTCCAGCAACTGCAGGATGTTGTGCTGGCTCATGTCGTCGAACACGCAGAGCTTGGTGTTCGACAGCGGGCAGACGGTCAATGGGATCTGTTCCTCGATCAGCCGTGCGATCAACGTTGGGTCTTCGGCAGCGCGAACGCCATGGTCGATTCGGCTGACTTTGAGCAGATCCAACGCCTCCCAAATGTATTCCGGCGGGCCTTCTTCACCGGCATGAGCAACGGCGAGGAAACCTTCGGCACGGGCTTTAGCGAAAACCCGTTCGAACTTGCTCGGCGGATGACCAAGTTCCGAACTGTCGAGGCCGACCGCGAAAAAGGCGTCGCGAAAGGGCATTGCCTGTTCCAGCGTCTTGAAGGCTTCTTCTTCGGATAGGTGACGCAGAAAGCTGAGAATCAGGCCGCTGCTGACGCCGAGAAGCTTGCGGCCGTCGACCAGCGCGCCGTTGATGCCGCGCATCGCCACTTCGAACGGAATGCCGCGGTCGGTATGGGTTTGCGGGTCGAAGAAGGGCTCGGTATGGACCACGTTCTGCTCTTTGCACTTTTGCAGATAGGCCCAGGTCAGGTCGTAGAAGTCCTGCTCGGTGCGCAGCACGTCAGCGCCGGCATAGTAGAGGTCGAGAAACTCCTGCAGGTTGCCGAAGGCATAGGCACTGCGTAGCGCCTCGACGTCAGCCCAGGGCAGGGCAATCCTGTTGCGTTCGGCCAGTTTGAATAGCAGCTCGGGTTCCAGTGAACCTTCGAGGTGCAGGTGCAGCTCGGCTTTGGGCAAGGCGTTGAGCCAGTCGTACATAGGAGAAACCCCGTCTGGAATAAAACCGCATTCTAACCATTGTTGGCTCCTTGACCCCAGGGTCAACTTAACCGCTGCGTTCTGTTTGGAATGCAAGGTGAACAAGCCGCGGGCAGCATTCGACGTTTGTGCAAAAAACGACCACAGCGGCCCACAAGAGAGCCGGCGCGCTTCAGCGCGCTTTCTCCAGTGGTTATCCACAATGTTTTCCACGTGATCTGGGTATAAGCGAATACAACTTGATAGCTTTGAATGCTTAGCGTACGGCGTGTTTGATTTGTCTAAAAAACCTTGAAAATCAATGATTTTTTACATGCAAGAAGGGGTCAAATTGTTTAGGCTAAAATTTGATCTGGCCTCTCAAGTCCACGTCACTGCTGGGGTCGGTCAATTGTTCCCAAGGTTATCCACAGATTGATGCACCTCATCAGTGGGTAACCTGCTAACGAAAAAAGCCATGCCCGACCGAAGTCGGGCATGGCTCTTAAAACGCGCGCCATGAAGGCACACGTATCAGCTAGCGGTCAATTCTGTGGTGTAGGTGCAGGCTCGACCGGCTCGCCCATATCTGGCTCATCGTCCTCGGGCATGTTCACGTCCACGTCAGGCACGGTAATAGTCTTTTCTTTGGTGCCAACGTCCACGTCCGGGGCATCTACATCGTACTCGGGCAGATTGCCGCCTTCGACTTCCACGTCGGGCAGCGAGCCTTCCTCGGTTTTTTCGACATCGCAACCGGCCAGGCCTATGGAAGCGAGCAATACGGCTCCTGGGATGAGCCACTTGTAATTGCTTTTCATTGGTTGACTCCTCTTTCGCAACGGAAGGTGCGTTCGGCACTTTCACTCGTTTGCCGATCAGCGCGCTGTAAAACACCGGCCCAACGGTAAGTGCCGTTGTAGTAGGGACTTCTCCGGTTGCACGCAGTTCAACGGAGTGAGGTGTTCAGGTGTCCAGCGAACGCAACGTGGTTCGTCCACGGCTGATGTCGGCAAGCAATTGCTGCAGCCTTGGTTGCTCCGCTGCAGGCAGCGCCAACTGGAGTTCGGCGCCCTCCGCATCGAACGCCTCGCTTTCGATCAGAGCGTCGTATTCGCTCAAGCGTGCCTTGAGCAGCGCCAATTCGGCGAAGCGGCAATGAAAGCTGCAGCGAACCCGCGATACCAGCTCGGCGCGCTTGCCGGCCTGCAAACATTTCGCCGCCGAGCCGCCGTAGGCGCGGGCCAGCCCGCCGGTGCCGAGCTGAATGCCACCGAACCAGCGAATCACCACAACCACGACCCGGTCGCAATCTTGACCTTCGATGGCGGTGAGCATCGGCCGCCCTGCCGTTCCGCCGGGTTCGCCGTCATCGCTGAAGCGATATTGATTGCCTATCTTCCAGGCCCAGCAATTGTGCGACGCGGTGGGATCGCTGACGGCCTGAACGAACGCCTGGGCTTCCTCAGGGCTGGATACGGGGGCGGCCTTGGCCAGAAAGCGGCTTTTACGGATGGTTTCCTGAAAATCGCAAGGCGCGGCGAGGGTGAACGTCATAGGGCGGCGTGGGCTTGGAATGAGCGAGCATTGTAGCGGCGCCCTGTGCGTTCCGCCGATGTGCCGGGATGCCGCTCGGTGGATCAGGCTGAACTTTAAGTCGCCCGGCATCCCCCAACGAAAGACAGACGCCGGGGGTGATCCATACCCAACCGCAATCACCGAGGAGAAACAGCGATGCTCAATTCCAAGTATCAGGCGTGCATCCAGGCTTGTTCCAATTGTGCGCTGGTCTGCGAAACCTGCGCTGCGTCCTGCCTGCGCGAGGAGGACGTGAAGATGATGGCTCGCTGCATCGAGCTGGACCGCGATTGTGCCGATATGTGCGCAATGGCCGCGGTGTTGATGACCCGTGACAGCGCCTATGCCCAAGCTTTTTGTAAGCTCTGCGCACAAGTTTGCCGCCAGTGCGGCGAAGAATGCGGCAAACATCAGATGGACCATTGTCAGGCTTGTGCCGAAGCCTGCCGCCAGTGCGCCGAAGAATGCGAGCGCATGGCTGCCTGATGTCACTCGGACCGAAAGGTCATGCTTCAGCGGTTGCATGACCTTTTTGACAGATCGCCGGACAGCTAGAATCGCTGGCAGCTTCGCCGAAGCTGCCGGGGCGTCACGGTGTGTGTCCGGCGAACTCAGGCGATCGCCTGATGCCAGGCGCCGAACGGATCCGGCAGGCGCAGCCAGTGTTCCGGGCCGAGCTGCCATTCGGTATCGCTGAGCAGGCAATCATCAAGCTCGGCGCGCAGCTGATCGAAGTCGATGTGTTGGCCGATGAACACCAATTCCTGGCGGCAATCGCCACATTCCTCATGCCACTTGCTGCGTATCGTCGTGCGGCTTTCATCGTCTTCCGGCCATTGTGCTTCGGGGGTGAAGCGCCACCAGCGGCCGGCATAGTCGTAGCGCATCAGCCCGCCGGCCTGCGACCAACTGCCCGCCTCTTGTGGCCGACTCGCCAGCCAGAAATAGCCCTTCGAGCGCAGAAGCCGGCCATTACTCCACTCGCGGTTGAGAAAGTCGTGAAAGCGTTGTGGATGAAACGGCCGTCGCGCCAGATACGCGGTGGACGCGATGCCATATTCCTCGGTTTCTGGCGCGTGCTCTCCGCGCATCTCCTTGAGCCAGCCTGGTGCCTCGGCAGCGCGCTCGAAGTCGAAGCGGCGTGTGTCGAGGATCTTCGCCAGCGACATGCTGCCCATGCTCATCGGCAGAATTTCGGCATGGGTGTTCAGGCGGCCAAGGATCGCGGTGAGCTCTTCGCGTTCGGTACTAGAGATCAGATCGACCTTGCTGATTAGGATGACGTCGGCGAATTCGACCTGCTCGATCAACAAGTCGGTGATCGAGCGCTGGTCATCATCACCGAGGGTTTCGCCGCGGCTCGCCAGGTTTTCCGCTTCATGGAAGTCGCGGAGAAAGTTCACCCCGTCGACCACCGTGACCATGGTGTCCAGCCGCGCCAGGTCCGCCAGGCTATCGCCCTGTTCGTCGCGGAAGGTGAAGGTTTCGGCCACTGGCATGGGCTCGGATATACCGGTGGATTCGATCAGCAAATAGTCGAAACGTCCTTCGCGGGCCAGCTTCCCGACTTCCTCGAGCAGGTCTTCGCGCAGGGTGCAGCAAATGCAGCCATTGCTCATTTCCACCAGTTTTTCTTCGCCGCGGTTGAGGCTGACGTCGCGCTGGACCTCGGCGCCATCGATGTTGATTTCACTCATGTCGTTGACGATGACCGCCACGCGGCGGCCTTCGCGGTTCTTCAGAATGTGGTTGAGCAGGGTGCTCTTGCCGGCACCTAGGAAGCCGGACAGCACGGTTACAGGGAGGCGGTTCATGGCGATCCTTCAGGCGGTTCGTTGATGTTTTTCACGTGCTTCCTGGCGTTCTTTCGCTTCGATGCACAGCGTCGTGGTGGGGCGTAGCAGAAGGCGTTTCAGGCCGATGGGCTCGCCGGTTTCAGCGCACCAGCCGTACTCACCGCGCGCGAGGTCGGCGCGTGAATCGTCGATCTTGTCGAGCAGCTTTTTCTCGCGCTCCAGCAAGCGCAGCTGCCACTGGCGCTGTTCCTCAGCGCTGCCCAAATCGGCCGGATCACTGCTGGGCTCCTGCTCACGCAGAACGAGGAATTCCTCGGCGATGCGCGCCTGTAATTCCGCGCGTTGGCGCAGCAGCAGGTCACGGAAGAAGGCTTGCTGGGCTTCGTTCATGTAGGCGTCGGCGGGTTGGGCGAGAAGTTCTGCTTCGGTCATGGGACGTGCGCGGGTAGTGGTTGCTAGTTTGTAGTTATAACATAACATTTATCGAGCCATGCAAAGCAACCCATCGGAGGGTCGATAGCTGGGGGAGGATTGGAAGGAGAGACCTGCGCCTGAAAAGGCGCAGGGGGACGCGAGAAGAATCAGGCGGCCTTGCAGGCGTGTAGGCGCGGTCGAAGTGGATCAGCGCATCGCTATCGTTCCGGGTCGAAACGCCTGGAAATTCACGCCTCAGGCTGGCTGGCGATCACGGTAGGCTTCCGCAATTTGCACCAGCACAACCAGAGTCACGATCGGCAAGAGCCCAATGTTGACGGCGGCCCAACCCGCCTGAGCGATGAGCGCGCCTGAGGCGAAGGACATCACCGCGGCGACGCTGCCATTGCTGAGCTCCATGAGGCCTTGTGCACGCGCTCGTTCTTCCGGTGCATGGCCGTGGCCCAGTTGGGTGGTGCCTGCCACGAGCATGAGGTTCCAGCCGATACCGAGCAGGCCGCTGCTGACCATGAAGTGCCAGTGGCTAACACCGAGCAGGGCAATCATGGCACTGGATATGAGCAAGGCGCCGCCAAGACAGGCGACCAGTCGGCTGCCCAGCCTGTCCACCAGCGGCCCGGCAACGAACGCCGGCAGGAACATCCCGAGCATATGCCACTGGATCACCTGGCCGCTGGCCTGCAGATTCAGGCCTTCGCCATGCATCGCCAATGGCGTCGCGTTCATCACTAGCACCATCAGGCCGTGTCCGGCTGCGGTGGTCAACACGGCGGCCCTCACGGTGGGCCGCGCGAGAAGCTCACGCCACGACACAGACGAAGGGGCCACTGACGAAGAGGCGACTTGCGAGGCGGATGTACCGCTGCCTGGCTTCAGCCCAGCAAGGACTACGAGCCCCGCTGCGGCCAGAACCGCAATCAGCAGGTAGGCACCGGCAAAGGGTGTGGTTACCAAGCCACGGGCGGTTGTGCCGAGTGAAGGCGCCACCAGCGCGGCGACCACGCCACCGCCGATCACGCATGCCGCGGCCCGGCCTTTGAAGGACTCGCCCACCGCTTCCAGCGCGGCAAAACGGTAGTACATAGCCGACGCCTGATAGGCGCCGATTGGCAGCGCGCCGAGGCAGAGCAAGGTAAAGCTGTCGAGCCAGAGCGATAGCGCACTAATAAGACCGCCCGCCACGCCGGCCAGGGCTCCGAATAGAAAGCCGACCTTACGACCACGCCGCTGCATGAGCCAAGCAATGGGCTGCAAGGCGAGCAGGCCGCCGAGCATCAGCAGGGCGAGTGGTAGGGTCGCGAGGCCCGCTGACGGTGCCAGGCGAAGGCCGACGATCGAGGTGAGGATGATGCCGGTCATCGCGCAAGACCAGAACAGCGCTTGGGCGACGAACAGTCGGAAAATTTGGGCGTTGCTGAATAGAAGATGCATAAGGTCAATCCCGTGTCATGAGAAAGCAGGCACAGCCGCGCCTGGCTTGACGCCGGGCCTGTTGTGGTTGAGGAGTTGATGTCCGGCTGGGATTCCGATCAGCCGAAGCGCTGGAAAAAGTCCCGAGGGCTCACCGAAAGATGTTTTTGGAAGCTGCGTCTGAGATTTTCCGGATGGCCGAAACCGGTCAGGCGCGCCACCGTCGCGATCGACGCCTCGGCGCTCAACAGCAGGCTGCGGGCGGCCTCCAGCCGCACTCGCTCGATGTATTGCCCCGGTCCCATGCCCACTTCCTGGTTGAACAGGCGGCACAGGGTGCGCGGCGTCATGTGCGCCTGGTCGGCCAAGGCTTCGATGGACAGGTCATCGCCCAGGTTGCCGGGTATCCATTCGAGCAGCGCGGCGAGACGGGCCACGCCGCCGGTCGGTGCGGCCAGCATGGGGCTGAACTGCGTCTGGCCGCCCGGTCGGCGGAGGAACATCACCAGCCGCTGGGCGACCGAGAGGGCCAGTGCGCGCCCGAGATCGGCCTCGACCAGCGCTAGCGCGAGGTCGATGCCGGCGGTGACGCCAGCGGAACTGAATAGGTGAGCCGTTTCTGGATCCGCCGGATCGTAAGTGTGCAGCCGGTCGCCTTGCACATCCACGGTCGGGTATTCGCCAAGGGCCTGGAGATCGGCCCAGTGGGTGGTGGCCTTGCGACCGTCGAACAGCCCGGCTTCGGCCAGAATCAAGGCGCCGGAACACACCGATCCCAGGCGACGCACACTGGGTTCGGCGCGTCGCAGCCAGTCGAGCAAAGGCCGGTTGTGCATCTGCAGCTCCACACCATTGCCTCCCGGAATCAACAACGTATCCAGCGCGACCGGATCGATACTGGCCCACTCGGCGTCTGCAACCAGCTGCAGCCCCGCCGAGGTTGCGAAGGGACCGGGCTTTTCGCCAATCAGCAGGAGTTCGTAATAGGACGGCAGACCTTGCCGTCGGCGCTCGACATTGGCCGACGCGAAGACTTGCATCGGACCGGTGACGTCAAGGCTCATGACATCCGGGTAAACCAGACAGGCGATGGTGCGAGTAGCGTCCATGGTGCACCTCTACAGGAAAGTGGGGTGCAGTGTGTGGCGGCTGTGCCATTGTCACAATGACAAGCTTCCCACGGATCTTGCCATTTTGCGCTCGGGTTGGCGCCCAACGTCTTGGGCGCTTCGCTTATTAGTCGGTGGGAGGACAACGCAGCGCGCGCCGCCGCTCCGCGGCCCGGTTGCGCTTATCGCTTGATGGTCCCGAGACGCATGAAGCGCGTTTCGCCGTTGGCATCCTCCACACCGTCGTTATCGGTAACGACGAACAGACGGCCCTGCTTGTCGACCGCGGCACCTTCGACCTTGTCCAGCACCCAGCCGCCGGTGCTCTTCAGATCAGGCAGCAGGTCGCGTTCCAGGTGCTTGGTGACAAGCGGGAAACTCTGACCCTCGGCAGCCGGCTGCATGCCGCTCAGGTCGATGCGGTAGAGCCGTTTGACCTCAGCTGCAGGACCCTGCTGGTTGTCGCGTTCGATAACGAGGAACTGGCCGTTGCCGATCGACGTGAGCTCAGACAATCCAACCCAACCGCCTTCGACAGCCGGATCGAGCGGGTAGTGATAGAAGCCCCACTCACCGCTGTTCGGATTGAACACGCCGATGCGCACCTTGCCGGCCGGGTCGTTCTGCCACTCCCGCTGAAAGGCTACGTACACGCGGGTGCTGGCGCCTTCGCCGACCACCGCAACGCCCTCGAAACCATTGCTGGTCTGCTGCGCCGCCGCGTCTGCGGGCAGAGCGTGTTCTTCAAGCACTTCGCCTTGCGCGTTGGTGTGGATCAACAGGTTTGGCTTGGCCTTGCCGTTGCCTTCCGACGCCAGCCAGAATTCGCCATTGGCGGCCTGGGCGATACCTTCCAGATCGTAGTCGACGGTCGCGCCTGCTTTGCGTAGCTCGATTTGCCCGTCGATGACGGCCGGCGTCTTGCTCGTATCGACATTGAAGATGCGCGAGGCCTGGTAATAGCTGTCCGGCACCGCGTACAGGCGGTTTTCCTGCGCACGGTCCGCGACCAGGCCGCTGAGCGCGCCCCAAGGGATCAGCTTGCTTTCGGTCGAGCGGATCTCTGGGTACGACGCAGACTTGGCGCCGAACTGATAGATCGAGATGGTCGAGCGATAGCCGTCTTCGGCCGAATCTTCTTCGCTACTGACCACCAACAGGTTGCGCGAGGGAATCGGCAGAATCCCTTCCGGACCCATGCCGGCCGGTAACAGCTGGTGCACTACCGGCGCCCATGGGCGGGCGACGTCATAGACGGCCACCGCATTGCCACGCTCGCTGCCGACGAAGAGAAAATCCTGCTTGCGGAAACTGGCGGAGGCGATGCCTTCCGGCTCGATGCCTTTGTTTTCCGAACGGCTTTCCGGATAGTGGCCCGCGCGGATGAATGCCTGCTCCAGCGACGCGCCGGATTCGTACCAGAGCTGACCGTTGTAATCGAACAGGGTGAAGCTTCGGCTGCCGCCTTCTTCGCCATTGGCGTCCTCGTAATCGCCCTCATTGGCGGTCGCCAGCAGCGGGCCGACCCAGGCAATCGAGTCCGGCTCGCGGCGTTTGCCTTTGAGCACGCCGACCGGTTCGATGCGGTCGTTTTCCTCTACGTCGACGCCGTCCAGATCGACCTGACCGGCGCTGAAGTGGCGCAGCACGCGGCCACGGCGCAGGTCGACGAGCACGATGTGGTTGTTCTCCTGCAGGGTGACGGCAGCGACGTCTTGATCAGTGATGCTGACGTACTCGGGCTCGGGATCACTCGGTGCCACGTCGGCCAGGCCGGTCAAATTGACGTCCCGTGTGCTCCAGCGCGACGGTTGACCCTTGAGGTCGACGATGCGCAGAAAGCCGGCTGGCAACTGCGGGATCAGTCCGTCGTTCAGCTCCTCGTCACGCTCGTTTTCGATGGCTACCGCGGCGTAACGGCCCCTCGGGCTGATGGCGATGGAGTCCGGCTGGCCACCCATGGGCAGCGTGGCGACGCGTTTGGGCTGCGCGGGGTTGCGAATGTCGAACACCGCCAGCACGCCGTCGGGCTGGGCAAAGCCGAGCGAGGTGTTCACCGCTACCAGTGCATAGTGCTGGTGCACGGCCACAGACGTCGGTTCGCCTTCGAGCTGCACGAAGCCTGCGGGCTTCGGTGATTTCGGATCGCGAATGTCCACCAAGCCGATCCGCCCGCCGGGACTGTCGGTGTAAATCAGCGTCCGGCCATCGCGGCTCACCGCGGTGATTTCGGCGACCGTCTGGCGCGTGACGTCCTCGTCCGAACCGAGATTGCGGTACACCGGAAAGGTCGCGACCCGCTCGAAATAGTCGACCCCATGTGAGGCCGCGGCACGCGAAGACGCGGCCTGCGAGGCCAACGGCAGCAGGGTCAGTGTCAGCGCCGTGGAAAGCGCGGTGCGGGTCAGGCGGGTCGGAGTTCTCATGCGGGCCTCGGCGTTCGGTAATTGGGAGTTAGCCAAAACACGCTAGGCGGGGATTGTTACGAGGGCGTTACGCAAATGGAGGGACGAACTTAGATGAGGTGAACCGTGCCGCACATCCGCTCAGTACCGGGCGAGTCGCTCAAGGGCCGTGGCGACAAGCCAATAGATTACAAACCAGGCCATGGCCGAAAGAAGCCAACCCAAAAAATTGGGGGATGACATTCCCCAACCGCTCAAACCACCATTCTGCAAAACAGGCAAACCGACTTGATGCAGGAGATACGGAAGCGCCACCGCAGTAACTCCGAAGGCCTCGAATGGCGTCCCTTGAAACGCTGGGGTGAAAATCGCGAGCGCCAACATCAAGCCATGTAGAAGGCAACTGGCGAGCCAAATCCAGAGGATACGGGTAACAGCCTGTCTCATCGCTCAGCCTGCCTCAGTCGTACTCAGCATGCTGAGGCAAATCGTCCGTAATCTGAAACCACGGCGCTTTGCTATCGACAAACACGTGGCGCTGCGCTTTTACCCCTGGATCGGTATCGAGTGTTCCCAGTGGGAAACCGTACACCTCGGGGTGGGCGTCGAACTTCGTGTACAGGCTAGAACCGCAGTTCGAGCAGAACCCTTTGTGCTCGCCTGGGGATGACTCATAGAACTTGATCAGTTCTTGACCAGTGACGGTCTTCCAGTCCGCCGAGCGCACCTTGGCGCGGGTTCTGAAAGCAGAAGCATGCAGCTTTCGGCACATTGAACAGTGACAGTTCAGAACGTCCGTGAGGGGACCCTGTATCTCGTATCGGATACCGCCGCAGAGGCAACTGCCTGATTGATTCATTGATTCGCCTTCCTTGTGATAACGATTGTTCAATCAGCCTGTTCGCTTTCGATCTGCAAGCAGGTCAGTCATGGCACGTGCCGAGAGTTTCCCGCTGTGTGGGTCTTTGCCAGCGGCTCGGTCCGCGTGGGGCTCGGCGATATGTACAGGAGCTGATCGAGCCTGTCGAGTGGAGGTTGGGGCCTAAAGGGAGCGGATATTTAGCGCGCTGTCCACACGCTAATAAACATTTCCCGTGTCGCGGACACCTTTCGCTGGGTACTACTTCGGTTGAAGTTCCAACAGACGACCGTCGCCCCCATCTTCCAGCAACCAAATGCTGCCATCAGGGCCTTGTTCGACTTCGCGGATGCGCGCACCCATGTCGTAGCGTGCCGCTTCAGTGGCTTCTTCACCATTCAAGGTGATGCGCAGTAGGCCCCTGGCCGAAAGGCCGCCGATGAGTGCGTCGCCTCCCCAGTCGGCGAACCGCTCACCGTCGTAGATGATGAGGTCAGCAGGGGAGATCACCGGCGTCCAGAAGATCTTGGGTGCGGTGAATTCGGGGCGCGTGTCGTGATCTGGAATGGGCTTTCCACCGTAGTGATCTCCGTTGGAGACCTCCGGATAACCGTAGTTGCCACCCTTCTGAATCAGATTGAACTCGTCGCCCCCTTCCGGCCCCATTTCGTGTTCCCACAGGCGACCTTGGGCGTCGAACGCGATCCCGAGTGGATTGCGATGCCCCAGTGACCAAATTTGCGCCGTCACGCCGCCTTGATCAGCGAACGGATTGTCGGACGGTACGCTCCCATCCTCGTTCAGGCGGATGATCTTGCCGAGGTTGCTTTTAATGTCCTGTGCCGGGGTGAACTTCTGCCGCTCGCCAGACGAAATCCAGAGCTTGCCGTCCGGGCCGAATGCGAGGCGATGCCCGTAATGCCCGCCGCCGGAAACCTTGGGCGTCTGCCGCCAGATCACCTTCAGATCGGAAAGCGAGCCGCCATCAGCGCCCAGCTCGAGTGTTGCGCGTGCGACGGCCGCGCCACGATTACCGCCGTCACCTTTTTCGGCGTAGCTGATGTAAACGACGCGATTCTGCGCATAGTCCGGATGAAGGATGACGTCGCCGAGCCCGCCCTGGCCGCCGTAGGCCACGTCGGGTACGCCGTCTATCTCATGGGTCTTACCCGTTTTTACATCGACGTGCTTGAGCACGCCGCGTTTTTCCGTGACGAGCGCCGTGCCGTCCGAGAGGAAGGTCATCGCCCAGGGCTCGGAGAAGGTGGCGCGTGGCGTTGCGCTGAAGGGCCATTGGCCCTCCTCAAGCACCTCCGGTGCTGCAGTTGCAGCGATTGAGGCGAAACCTAAGGCGATCGTGCTGGCGATCTGCTTGGAAACACGCGTCATAACCATCCTCTCCTCGAAAGTCAGCGCCACGTTACTGCGCAAGGTGATCGATATTGAATTCGGATTTGTTACTTGGCGCGTCAGGGCAGGGCGCCCAGTGATGCTTCGCAAAGCTCCAGCGGTAAATTGCCGGGCGGCGGTCGTTCGATCCCAGCAGTAGCCGACAACCGTGGGGTTGTCGGCTTCGCTTAGTGTCCGATTAAACGGATCACTGCGTGCGGGTCACCCGCCATACGGTGTTTGCCAGATCGTCGGCGACGATCAGCGCACCGCTCGGGTCGACGGTCACACCCACCGGCCTCCCACGAGTCTTCGCGTCGGAGGTTTGAAAGCCCGTCACGAAGTCCATCGGCTCGCCGGATGGGCGACCGTTGCTGAATGGCACGAAGACGACCTTGTAGCCGGACGGGGCCTCGCGGTTCCAGCTGCCGTGCTCGCCGACGAACACGCCTTCTGCGAACTTCTCACCCATGACCGGCGAAGAGAAGTCCAGGCCTAGCGCGGCGACGTGGGGGCCTAACGCGTAGTCCGGCTTGATCGCAGAGGCGACCAAGTCAGGATTCTGCGGTCGCACACGATCATCGACATTCTGACCCCAGTAGCTATACGGCCAGCCGTAGAAACCGCCTTCTCGTATTGAGGTCAAGTAATCCGGAACCAGATTCGGGCCCAGCTCGTCCCGTTCGTTCGCCACCGCCCATAATTGGCCGGACCCTGGCTGTATCGCCAACGCCGTTGGATTGCGTACACCGGTTGCATAAGGCTTGTGGGCACCGGTTTCGGCGTCGATCTGCCAGATCATGGCGCGGTCGACTTCCGCCTCCAGTCCGCGCTCGGTGATGTTGCTGTTGGAACCGATGCCGACATACAGAAAGCGTCCGTCGGGGCTAACGGCCAGCGATTTGGTCCAATGATGGTTAATCTCCGATGGGAGATCGGTGACCTTGGTCGGCGTACCGCTGGCTTCGGTCTGACCCTCCTGATAATCGAAGCGTACCAGTGCATCCTGATTGGCTACGTACAGGTTGCCCTCGAACAGGGCCAGCCCGTACGGCGCGTTGAGGTTATCGGCAAATACGGTCTGGAGTTCATAGGTGCCATCGCCATCGGCATCTCGCAGCAACGTCAGGCGATTGCCACTTTTAACGGAGGTGTTGCCCTGCGCCTTGATGTAACCGGCGATCACATCCTTTGGCTTCAGCTTCGGTGCATTGCCCCCCCGGCCTTCTGCCACAAGGATGTCGCCATTGGGCAGGACGAGGGTCTGGCGCGGGATCTTCAGATCGGTAGCGATGGCCGTGACGGCGTAACCCTGCGGCACCGTCGGCTTCTCGTCGCCCCAGTTGGCCGGCTCAGCGATCGTCATGCTGGGCAGCAGACCTCGCTGGGGCTCGGGGAGCTTGGGGTCGGCGCCGAGCGATTGAGCGATATTCTGATCCTCGCCACCACATGCACTCAAAAACAACGCCACGGTCAGGATGGTTAGTGGGCTCGTGTGCTTCATGCTTCACCTCCTGCACGCAGATTGGTGAGACCGATCCAGGTCGCCACGCAGGCCAGTACGGTGACTATTACCGATAGAACCAGGCCTGAGGGCATCGCTGCCCAGGCGTCCTTGGCGTGCTCGAGTGCGTTGATGAAGCCCAGCACCCAAGTGGCCAGCAGGAGCAGAAGGTAAACCAGCGGTCGCCCTTTTTTCTGCGTCGCTCGGATCAGATTGACCAACGCAAACAGTATCGCCAGCCCGCAGAAAACCAGGCCCCCGGCAATCAGCCAGGAGGAGAAATTGGTCCACTGGATCTCGTAGGTGCGGTAGTAGGCGATATCACTGAGCATGGCGCCGAGAAAGAGGGGAACGGTGCCGGCAAGTAGCGTCGCGTGCAGCGGGTTCGGTATGTGGCGGGAGATGCTGTGTGTCGTGTGGTGAGTGTTGTGGGTGATAACGGTCACGAAGGCCTCCTCATCGCTGGGCGACCCTGGCCTGATGCCGTTGCGGATGCGCTAGCCCGCCGGGTTCGCTCTGAATGTGCATAAGAGGGGATCGTACCGCTGGGGAATTAGTTCACTCTGATCGGCGTGCCTAGTGCCATCGGAATGACTGCCTCGCGCCACTTTTCGACTGTGAATCGTGCAACTGATATCAGTTGCACGTTCGTTCCTGCCGCGAGTAACTCGACGATAGGCTGCGTATCGACTAAACAACTGTAGGAGCCGCGTGTCGCTATGCAATCGAACGGGTTTCGATGGGCTAGTTACATTCAGCACAGGTGAACTACCCAGCCGATACAAGGCGCCGGACAAATACTTTTCCCCGACCCTTTTGCCCAACTCATGAAGAAATCCGATCTCGTAGAGCACTATCGCCGCTACATCGCCTGCCTGAACCAGCAGGACTGGCCGAACCTCGGGGCCTTCGTTCACAGCGATGCCCACTACAACGGCCGGCTCATAGGCCTTTCCGGTTATCGCGCCATGTTGGAAGATGACTTCAAGGCGATCCCGGATCTGAGCTTTAATATTCAACAACTGATCGTCGACCCGCCAAACGTAGCCTGCCGGCTGCAGTTTGACTGCACACCCATTGGGGCGCTCTTCGGCCTGCCGGTAAACGGCAGGCGCGTTGAATTTGGTGAGAACGTATTTTATGAGTTTCGGGAGGGGCGGATTTGGAGTGTGTGGTCGGTTATCGACAAGGTGACGATTGAGGCGCAACTTGGTTAGTTAGGGAAACTCTGAAGAAGACTTCCAGATTTTGGCAAAATACCCGGATTCCAC